>CAKSWM010000123.1 GCA_934511545.1 uncultured Oscillospiraceae bacterium
TCTTTGAGCTCTGCCCCTGCCGCATAATAGCGGTCACCGGTTCGGACGGCAAAACGACGACTACAACGGTAATTTCGGAGCTTCTGAAGACGGAGGGCTATACCGTTCACCTCGGCGGAAATATCGGCAGACCTCTGTTGTGCGATGTGGATACGATGAAGCCGACCGACTTTGCCGTCCTGGAGCTCAGCTCCTTCCAGCTCCACAGCATGAAGTGCCGTCCGGACGTCGCAGTTATAACCAACATATCGCCGAATCATCTGGATGTACATCCCAGCTACGAGGACTATCAGGAATCCAAGAAGAACATCTTTGTTCGGCAGGGACCGGACGACCTGCTTGTCCTGAACGCGGACAACGCGATAACAAGGCGTTTTGCGGCGGAGGCAAAGTCGCGCGTCAGCTTCTTCAGCCGGAAGGAAGAGCCCCAAAACGGCGCTTTTGCCAGCAGCGGCATGATCTATATCGCAGAGGACGGACACCGGCGCGAGCTTATGCCGGCGGCGGATATCCGCATTCCCGGAGTCCACAATGTTGAAAACTACCTTGCGGCATTCTGCGCGACGCGCGGGCTTGTTTCGGACGAAACATGCAGAAAGGTCGCAATGAGCTTCGGCGGGGTCGAGCACAGGCTGGAACATGTGCGCTGCCTGCGCGGCGTTGAGTATATAAACGACAGCATCGCCTCCAGCCCGACCAGAACGATCGCGGGGCTGCGCTCGTTTGATAAAAAGGTCATCCTCATTGCGGGCGGCCATGATAAGCACATACCCTTTGACGAACTGGGAGATGAAATATGCCTGCGCGTAAAAAAGCTGTTCCTTTGCGGCGAAACAGCGGAGGCGATAAAAGCCGCAGTGCTGAAGTCGAAATACTATGACCCGGAAAAACTGCCGGTCGTTGTCACGGAGAATTACAAGGAGACGGTCAGCGCCGCGGCGGACGCTGCGGAGGAGGGGGACATCGTTCTGCTTTCCCCGGCCTGTTCATCCTTTGATAATTTCAAAAATTTTGTTGAACGCGGCAATACGTTCAAAAATCTGGTAAATGAATTGGAGTAAGCTATGGAACTGAGAGAAACGATCAAAAGCCTCAGTCGACTGAACGGACCTTCGGGCTTTGAGGACAGTGTCCGGTCTGCGATCACGGAAATGCTGACCGGCCTTGTCGGAGAAATAAGGACTGACGTCATGGGCAATGTATTCGGCGTCAGAAAATGCGGAAAAGAAGGTGCGAAAACCATTCTTCTTGACGCGCATATGGACGAGATCGGCCTTATCGTGACCGGATATGAGAAGGGATTCCTCCGTTTCGGTACGCTTGGAGGCGTCGACCCGAGAATGCTGCCGGCGCGGGAGGTCATTGTTATGACTGAACCTCCCATGCATGGAGTCATCGACACGATGCCGCCCCACGTCCTCTCGGCGGGGGATATGGATAAGTCGATAGAAGCAGACAAGCTGTTTATAAACGTCGGTCTCTCCGAGGAAAATGCTGAGAAGCTCGTTCCGCTTGGAACACCGGTAGTATTTAACGCCGAAATATTTGAGCTTGGAGAAAACCAGCTCTGCGGCAAGGCACTTGACGACCGGGCCTGTGCGGCCATAATCCTCATGATAATGGATAATCTGAAGGATAAAGAGCTCAATGTCGATGTCTGCGCAATGTTCAGCACGCAGGAAGAAGTCGGTTGCCGCGGAGCATCCGCGGGAGTATTTTCCGCAGACCCCGATTGGGCGGTGGCGATCGACGTTACGCACGGAAAGACGCCCGACGCGAAGGAAAACGGTATCCTGAACATGGAGGGGGGCCCGGCCATAGGCGTTGGCCCGAACATGAACAGAGCGCTTACGGGAGAGGTGTTTGCCGCTGCAGGACGCATCGGCGTTAAATGCCAGACAGAGGTCATCCGCGGCAACAGCGGAACAAACGCCTGGCCGATGCAGATAAGCCGCGGCGGCGTTGCAACGGCGGTCGTGTCGCTTCCGCTCAAATACATGCACACTCCTGTTGAAACGATCAGCGTCAGGGACGCGCAGCAGATCGTCGACGTACTTACAGAACTCATAATTTCCATGGATGGGGAGGGACCCAGATATGCTTGATACAGTCAAAAAGCTCTGTTCGCTTTCCGGTGTTTCCGGATATGAGGACGAGGTCAGAACATATATCATGAAGGCGGCGGCCGCCTCAGCCGACGAGGTGAAAACCGACTGCATGGGAAATGTAATGGCATTCAAAAAAGGAAAAAAGTCCGGCGGAAAGACCGTGATGCTCTGCGCCCATATGGACGAGGTCGGACTTATCGTTACGGGGATAGAGGATGACGGCTATCTGCGCTTTGCCTGCGTCGGCGGCATCGACCGGCGCGTACTTATCGGCAAGAAGGTGTTTGTCGGCGATGCGCACATACCCGGCATAACCGGCATAAAGGCCTACCACCTTGTCAGCAAGGAAGAGGAAAAAAACGTCCCCAAGGTCGAAGATATGTATATCGACATCGGCGCGGGAAGCAGGGAACAGGCGGAAAAGCTTGTCAGGCTCGGCGATCCCGTCTCGTTCGACGGCGTGTGCCGGGAGTTCGGCGACGGATATCTGAAGGCCAAGGCTCTCGATGACCGGGTCGGCTGCGCGGCGATGCTAAAGCTGCTCGAGCGCGAGCTTCCGACGGATACATGGTTCGTGTTCTCCGTGCAGGAAGAGGTCGGCTGCCGGGGCGCCTCGGCAGCGGCGTTCGGGATAGCTCCGGACATCGCGCTCATACTCGAGGGAACGACCGCCGCGGACCTGCCGGAAGTCGGCGCAGGGAAAAAGATATGCGAGCTTGGACACGGCGTGGTCATACCGTTTATGGACGGAGGAACGATATACAACAGGGAACTGACGGCGCTCCTGTCGCGTCTTGCGGATGAGAACGGTATTGCCTGGCAGACAAAAAAGCGCATAGCCGGCGGAACGGACGCTTCGGTCATCCAGCGCGGTACCGGCGGTACGGCGGTAGCGGCGCTTTCCTGCGCGATACGCAATATCCATTCACCCGTGTCCGTGGCAAAGATCGCGGACTTTGAATCCATGCCTGTACTCGCGGAGATGTTTTTGAACAATGTATGATAATATCAAACCTGAAATTCTGAAGCTTGCGGAGGAGACGGAAGCAAGACTCAAAGAGCGATTTGCGCAGATCGATGCAGTCGCCGCGTTCAACACGGCGAAGGTGGCGGAAGCATACAGAGAGCTGAGGCTCAGCGATATGCATTTTGCCGGGACGACCGGATATGGCTACGACGATGCGGGCCGGGAACTGATGGACGGAGCATATGCGCGTGTTTTCGGAGCGGAGAGCGCGTTGGTGCGCATGGGCTTTGTAAACGGGACGCACGCGATAACCGCAGCGCTTTTCGCCGCGCTCTCTCCGGGGCAAACGCTGCTGTCCGTGACCGGCGCGCCTTATGACACGATAAGGACCGCGATAGGTATTTCGGGAAATGCACATGGATCTCTCAGATTCTACGGGATCGGATATGAGCAGATCGAGCTTACGCCCAGCGGTGATCCGGATTATGACGCGATAGGGAAGACTGCCGCCGACAGGAAAATCGGCGCAGTTCTCGTTCAGCGCTCGCGCGGTTACGGCGACAGACGCGCTCTGTCGGTCGGGGAGATCGGACGGATAGCGGAGCTTGTCCATACGGTGAACCCCGGAGCGGCCGTCATATGCGACAACTGCTACGGTGAATTCTGCGAGACGCGCGAGCCGACGGAGGCCGGGGCCGACCTGATGGCGGGCTCGCTGATAAAGAACCCAGGGGGCGGACTTGCTCCCATGGGGGGATATGTTGCGGGCCGGGCAGACCTGGTGGAAAGGGCCGCGGCACGACTGACGACTCCGGGCATAGGCGGGGAATGCGGTGCAACGCTGGGAAACAGCCGCGTTTTGATACAGGGCTTCATTATGGCGCCGCACACCGTTGCGCAGGCGCTCAAAACGGCCTGTCTCTGCGCCGGAATGCTGGAGGCGCTTGGATATGCGACCTCTCCCACCGCGCTCGAGCCCCGTTCGGACATAATACAGATGGTGCGGCTCGGAAGCCGCGAAAATCTGTGCCGTTTCTGCGCCGGGATACAGCGGGGGTCGCCCGTGGACGCTTATGTCACGCCGGAGCCCTGGCAGATGCCCGGATATGACTGTGAGGTCATAATGGCGGCGGGAACATTTATACAGGGCTCGTCGATCGAACTCAGCTGTGACGGACCGGTCAAAGAGCCATATCTGGCCTATCTTCAGGGCGGCCTTACGTATGAACTCGGAAAATACGGTATTATTTCGGCGATAAATGAAATGACGGTGTGAATCCGGGCATATAATCGGTATAGAGGTGACAGCTATGCCGAGATTCAGACGGCGCCGGACGTATTTTTCGCCGCGCAGGAAGCGGACGGTCATGCTGATACTGATCGTCTGCTTTCTGGCTGCGGCGGTAACGCCGATGAGCCTGTATCTGAGAAAGGTTTCAGGCGAAATGGCGCTTTCGGATGCCAGCGATATGGTGACTATTCAGATAAACGATACCGTCGCAAAGATGATGGACGAGGGCTTGTTTGAGTACGACTATTTTGTTTCGCTGCAAAAGGATGAGGCGGGGCGGATAACTGCGATAACCTCCAATATGCCGCGGATCAATACGCTTTCCGCAGAGATACTCAGCAACATTGTCGAAAACGCAAGAGACGGCGGACTCGATATTGGCGTTCCGGCCGGGAACCTGACGGGGATAAGCCTGCTGCTTGGCCGCGGACCGGAGATACCCGTGAAAATAATCATGCTGACGTCGTCCCGTGCGGATTTCAGAAACGATATCGTTTCCGCGGGGATAAACCAGACAAAGCACCAGATAATACTTGAGGTAATTGTTGATATTGATATTCTGATGCCGTGGGAGACGCTCTCGACC
>CAKSWM010000124.1 GCA_934511545.1 uncultured Oscillospiraceae bacterium
CTGCTGCTTCATATACTCAACCTTGGAAAGCTCGACGCCGATCGAGGATATCAGCAGGCTGGAGCCGACAAACTCTCCGTTTTTGGTTATGTTGATCTCGCCGAGGACGACTCCGGCGTCCAGAGGTGCCATAAGCTCTTCGCCGTCGCGCTCGGAATAGATGATGACCTCGCGTTCATAGTCGTTGATGTTTGCGTCGTTGGGAAGAAGGAGCGTCACGGAATCCTGCGGACGGACGGAGACGCTGTCCGTTCCGGAAGCCATGGATATCGGCACCTGGGCAATAAGCTCCGTCTCACGGAGAATGTCGCGGTAGCTGAAGTTTGCAAAGGCCCAGTCATAAAGTGTGATGCTGTCGGTGAAGCTGTTTATCTGGAGCGTACCGTTGCCCTGATCGACGGCAGTGCTGCCCATGACGACGGCGATCACGTTTATGGAGTCGTTTTTGGCGCTGGAAACAAGGCAGTAGCCGGCAGCGGAGGTGTGGCCCGTTTTGATACCGTTGGCCTTTTCATAAAAATAGCTGTCGCCATAGATGGAGTTTTCGTTGATGAGCGCGTTGGAGTTCTGAAGCTCGCGCTGGGCGGACATGTTGGTCGCGGGAACGGTATGCTCAGCCGTGCCGCAGATCTCCATGAACAGGCTGTTTGAAGCTGCGGCGGAAGCGATAATGGCCATATCGCGCGCCGTTGTGTAGTGGCTTTCGTTCGGGATGCCGTGGGTGTTGGCAAAGTGGGTCCCCGTGCAGCCAAGCTCGGCGGCGCGGGCGTTCATCATGTCCACAAAGTTATAAATGGCTCCGCCTATGTATTCGGCGATGACGTTGCAGGCGTCGTTGCCGGAAGAGAGCATCGCGCAGTAGAGAAGGTTTTCAAGACTCATAGTCTCGCCGACCTGGATATTGGCCGAGCTGCCGTCGTCGATGAGGTCGTATGTCATGTTGGAGCTTGCGGTGACCTGATCGCTGACAGAGGCGCTGTCGGCCTCGATGGCCTCGCACGCGAGCATAACGGTCATGATCTTCGTTGTGCTTGCGGGATATACCAGCGCGTCGGCATTCTTGCTGTACAGTTCCTGCCCGGTGGTCGTTTCGATCAGCATTACGGCGTTTGCGGTTGTGACCGGCTCGTCCAGAGCGGCGGCGGGCGTGGACAGCAGCGGCGCGAAAAGAAGCGACGCGATCAAAAATAAGGTCAAGAGTTGGAATTTTTTCATGTTAATCTCCAGCGATGTGTGTTATGATTGACTCATGAAGAGACAGGGAGAGAGAATAAATCTTTCTATATTATAAAGATTTGCCCTGAGAAAAGCAACATAAAAAAGTTACAGTATGTTTGGAAAAGGGTGATGGAGCTGAAAACGCTTACATGGGCGGAGGTCGCGGCGATCATTATCTGCATCGGTTTTATGACGTTTGCGGCGCTGCAAAGGTTTCTCCCGGCGGGGGAAGAGGCAGGATTTGTCGTTGAAAACGCCGTGGCGGAGGATACGGAAGTCCCCGGCGAGACGCATTTTGCAGACGGGAAGCTGTGTCTGAACAGCGCGACGGCACAGGAACTTGAGCAGCTCCCCGGAATAGGAGAGGCGCTGGCGGCGCGGATAATCGCTTACCGGGAGGAGAACGGCCCCTTTCAGGAACTTGAGGAGCTTGACAACGTCTACGGCATAGGCGAAAGTATACTGAAGAATATAAGCGAATATCTCACTTTGGAGGAATATAATGAAGATTCTGGTGGTCGATGACGAAAAATTGCTCGTAAAGGGCATCAAATTCAATCTCGAGAGCGAGGGTTATGAGGTAGACGCCTGCTACGACGGGGAGACCGGAGTAGAGATGGCGCGGAGCGGGAAATATGCGCTTATCCTGCTCGATCTCATGATGCCGAAAGTGGACGGGCTGGAGGCCTGTATGAAGATACGCGAGTTTTCAACTGTGCCGATCATAATGCTGACGGCAAAGAGCGAGGATTCCGACAAGATAATCGGCTTTGAATGCGGTGCCGACGACTATATCACAAAGCCCTTCAACATCCTTGAACTGAAAGCGCGCATCCGCGCCCTGCTTCGCCGCGCGTCCATACAGAATGTACAGGAAAAACAGATCAGCCGCCTGTCCAGAGGACACATAACGCTTGACGTTGAACGCCGCCTTGCTTACAAAGACGATACTCCGGTGGAACTTACGGTTAAGGAGTTTGACGTTATGGAGCTGCTCATGCGCAATCCCGGAAAGGTATATTCGCGCGAGAATCTGCTGAATACCGTCTGGGGCGTGGACTATATGGGCGATGTGAGAACGGTGGACGTGCACATCCGCCGCCTGCGCGAGAAGCTGGAGCGCAATCCGGCCTCTCCGGAATATATCTGCACCAAATGGGGCGTAGGCTATTACTTCAGCGACTGAACAGACAGAGCTTGACACAAGGCAGGGAACTGCACAATGGAATTGATCGTAAAAAAGAAACGCGTGCAGCTGCGCACGAGCGTACAGCTTAAATTCACCGCGCTTCTTCTTATGCTTATAATGGTGCTGCTCATCGTGGTCAACACATATCCGGTCATAGCGGCGAGAAATCTCGTGTTCTCGTCAAAGGAGACCTCGCTTGAGGCACAGGCGTCCGTCATGTCGTCAACGCTCTCGGTGCTGGAGAGCCTGACGCCGGAAAGCGTCGCGCAGGTAATGGAGCTGCTCGACGTGACGGCAATGTCACGTGTCATAGTGACCGACGACAGCGGACTTGTCCTTTACGACACATCCCCGACCAACCCGAGCGTCGGAAGCTTTGCTCTGTTTTCGGAGCTTGCGCAGGCGCTGGGCGGAAAGGTCGTTTTCTATTCCCGCTTCACGGGAGAGGCGTTCATGAGCCGCGCGTCGATGCCGGTAAGCAGCCGCGGCGCGATTATCGGCGCTGTTTATCTCTATGAATATGACTCCGGGGCTGCGGAGCTCGTGCTGGGCCAGCAGAGCATTCTACGCAGCGTTTCGATCGTTATTGCGGCGCTTGCGGTCGTCATGGTCCTGTTTTCCACCCGTGCGCTGACAAGGAGGATAACGGAGCTTGTCCGCGCTATCAGGATAGTGCGCGACGGGGAATACGGCTATCGCGTTGATATAAAGGGCAATGACGAGCTTTCCGACCTGGGCGACGAGTTCAACAACCTTACCCAGCGCCTCCAGAACACCGAAGAGCTGCGCCGCCGCTTCGTTTCGGACGCCTCGCATGAGCTGAAAACGCCCCTGGCGTCGATAAGGCTGCTGGCGGACAGCATCGTGCAGAACGATAACATGCCCTCCGACATGATGCGCGAGTTTGCTTCGGACATCGGCGAGGAGGCAGAGCGCCTTCAGCGCATTTCCGAAAAGCTGCTCAGCCTTACGCGCCTGGACAGCGAGACAGAAACGGCGCTGGAGCCGGTGGATGTCAAGGCCGTGGCGGTAAAAACGCTGCACCTGCTGTGGCCGCTGGCGAACGAACGCTCTGTAAGGCTTGAGGACAAGCTCAACGACGGCTGCATCGTCCTCGGAAACGGAGATAATATATATCAGATCATCTTTAACCTTGTTGAGAACGCGATAAAGTACAATGTAAAGGACGGTCTTGTGCGCCTGCTTCTGTATGCGGACGGCGACAGAATATGCCTTATAGTGGACGACACCGGAATAGGGATACCGGACGAGGACAAGCCGAACGTGTTCTCGCGATTCTACCGTGTTGACAAGGCCCGCTCCCGCGCCTCCGGCGGCAGCGGGCTCGGCCTGTCGATCGTCCGGGACGCCGTCATGCTGCACGGAGGGACGATAGAGGTCCAGAACAGACAGCCGCAGGGGACCCGCTTTATCGTAACGTTTCCGCGGTATGAACAGGAGGCGGCAGAATGAGAAAGAGATCGATAGCGGTATTGTGCTTTGCCGCTCTTCTGCTGTGTGCCTGCGGGAAGAACAGCAGCCGCGGCGGAGAGACCGTTGAGGTGTATCGCGTGGTAAACGCGGAATACCAGACAGGGGGAGAACTTCTCCGGGCCGAGGTACTGAATAAGGCAGAGGGCATGACGAAGCTGAATTTTATACTCAGCCAGCTTCAGAAGGAGTCCGCTTCTCCGGAACTGGGCCGGTCGATGCCCGGGAACATTGAGATCGTGTCGCATTTGCTCGTTGGTACGGAGATGATGCTTGAGCTGAGCGAGGAATATCTCAATCTGTCCGGCATTGAAAAAACGCTGACGGATTACTGCATCGCGCTGAGTCTGCTCAACCTGAACCAGATACAGACGGTGTCCATATACGTCAAAGGCGAGCTTGTGACGCCAGGACTGTCCGGCAGCGATGTGCTGCTGTACGATGGGGAGGAGAGCCCCTATGAAAAACAGGTGAGGCTTTATTTTGCCGAGCGAAGCTCCAGATACCTCAGCGCCGAATATCATACGCTCAGCGTATCGGATGACGCAATGCTTGAAAGATATGTGATCGATGAGCTTCTGCGCGGCCCGAACGACGATCTGCTGGTGTCCGCGATCCCGGAAGGGACGGAGCTTGTTTCGGTAACGACGGAGGACGGCCTGTGTACGGTTTGCCTTTCAAACGAGTTCTGGGCCAACCGCCCCGACAGCTTTATGGGAGAGAGACTGGCGGTATATTCTATAGTGGACTCGCTGACGTCTCTGGCCGAGGTGAACAGGGTGGTTATCAGCGTCGATGGAATGCCCTCCGGAAGATATGTATATATGGATCTGAACTCGCAGCTTGAGCGCTGTGAAAGTGTCATCGGCCCGGTGAACAGCGCCAAGGGAGAGATGGACGTTGATATCTATATGGCGATCCCCGGACTTGACAGGATCACTCCGGTTCCTTATATTGTTGAACGGGACGAATATCTCAGCGTCGAGGCATGCGTTATACTCGCAATGACGGAGGCGGTCAGCGAGGTCGGCGTTATATCGCTTCTGAG
>CAKSWM010000125.1 GCA_934511545.1 uncultured Oscillospiraceae bacterium
ACAACTATCTGTTCTACCCCTGCGGCATCTGCTACGATTCCTACGGTTACAGGACCGATGTTATCCGCGACGCCAACTACTTCGGAACCTTCGTTGGCCTCGACCTCAGCCTGATGGATGTCATCGACTAAGTCTTTGATAACAACAGAATAAACTTACGGAAACGGTGTGACCATGTCACACCGTTTCTTTTTTACTACCATCGGCTGACAAAAAGGCTGACGCTGGGAATCCCAGTGTCAGCCTTTTTTCTCCGTTATATGACTGTTATGTAAAAAGCTCGAAATTTTAACCATCAATATGGCATATAAAAACGCAATATTTTTTGCATAACGACAATCGGTTGGTCAATATTGCTAAAAATTCACATTGATAATTGGCATGTGCTTATGTGAATTGCTGTTGCAAAGCCAGAGCAAACGCAGTATATTGAAATAATAATAATCGGTAAAGGGACACGGTTATTATAAAAAATCATGAAAAAGAAAGGACAATGAAAGATGAAACGCTTCAGATCTATTCTTGCGCTCATCCTCGCACTGGTCATGGTTCTTGCGCTCTGCGCCTGCGGAACCAAGACCACCACTCCCACAAACAAGCCTTCCGGCGACAACCCCGCGACCAATGCACCCGGAGGAGACGAACCCGCTCCCGACGACAAGCCGCAGGACGGTGCCAACACCTCTGTCGGCGAGAAAAACCTTTCTCCCACGACCTATGACATGTACGCTCAGCCCGCCGAGCCCATCGAGCCGACCCTCACCATCGACGTTGGCTACACCCAGAACCTCGGCAGCACCTATAACCCCCAGGGCGCTCAGGGCACCACCGTTCCCACCATGCTGCTCAACGAAGTTTACGACTATCTGTTCATGTATGACGGCGATGCAGGAAACGATTTCTATTCCTACATCCTCGAGGAGTGGCATCAGGAAGATGACACCACCTTCGTCATGACCATCCGCGACGGTGCTTACTTCTCCACCAAGGACGGAAAGTACGCCGACGTTACCGGCGAGGACATTCTCTTCTCCCTGAAGGCATATGTCGACAACTTCAGCAACTTCTCCGCTCACTTCCTCCCCTATAACTACGACGCATCCTATGTCTCCGACGACGGACGCACCGTTTACCTCAAGTCCGACGAGCCCTACGGCCCGATGCTCCGCACCATCCCCATCATCTGCAAGAAGTGGGTCGAGGAGAACGGCTGGGATACCGAGCTCTGGGCCAGCGATCCCTGCAGCTCCGGTCCCTACACTGCCGGCACCTTCGTCTCCGGCTCCAGCGTCTCCTGTGTCCTGCGCGACACTCCCTGGTGGAACTACGACTACCGCCAGACCAACGTCAAGGAATATGTCCTGCACTACTACACTGAGATCTCCACCATGTATATCGACCTTGAGTTGGGCACCATCGATCTGGCCTTTGCTCTTGACTCCCAGGACTATGACCGCGCGCTGAGCGAGAAGCCCGAGAACATTGCCGTTGAGACCACCACCTCCGGCAACCTCTGGTTCCTGGGTGTCTACGGCTCCCGCGGACAGAACCAGTACCTGGCCGACATCAAGGTCCGCGAGGCCATCGCCCACGCCGTTGACTGGGAAGCCGTTGCCAAGGCCTGCTTCGGCTCCATGTACGGACCTGCCTGGAGCGCCATCTCCCCCAACAGCCCCTACTACACCGAGGGTCTCGTTGACTGCTACGAGTATGATCCCGAGCTTGCAAAGTCCATCCTCGAAGAGGCCGGATACAAGGAAGGCGAAGTTGTCTTCAACAACGTCAACTTCGGCAAGCAGGCCAAGGTCGCCGAGGCCATTCAGGGCTATCTCGCCGCTGTCGGCATCACCATGAACGTTGAGACCTATGAGTTCCTGACCACCCTCCAGAGCTGGCTGGGTGTCGGCGAGCCTCCCTGCGACACCGCTTTCAACGACCAGACCGACGCTTCCGGTGAACCCTGCGACAACATCGGCTTCTACTCGACTCATACCCAGGGCGGTTTCCCCGTCCTTCAGTCCACCGACGAGCACTGGAACGATCTGTTCTACCAGCTCAAGCACAGCAAGGAAGGACGTCAGGAGATCTGCGATGAGATCGCCACCTATGTCCACGACAACTATCTGTTCTACCCCTGCGGCATCTGCTACGATTCCTACGGTTACAGGACCGATGTTATCCGCGACGCCAACATCTTCGGTGTCTTTGCCGGCCTCGACCTCAGCCTGATAGACGTTATCGACTAAGTCTTTGACGGCAGCAAAAATAAACTAACGGAAACGGTGTGACGTGGGTCACACCGTTTCTTTCTTATGCAGATACGGCAAAGCCCCCCTGGCAGACATTCATCTGACAGGGGGGCTGTTTTTTATGTTATGACGCCGGACTTGCTCCCGCAGTCTCAGTCCTCGACAAAATCGTCGGAGTCGATGTAATCAACGGCGTTATAGCCCGCCATACGGCCGGAGTTGACCGCATATCCCATAGTGGAGCCGGGCAGATAGAAGCAATAGGTGTCGCCGAAGATGCTGCATGTGTCGGTACCGGCGGCATAGAGTCCCGGAATGGGTCTGTGCTCATCGTCAATGACCTGGAGCATATCGTTTATCATGATGCCGCCGAGAGAACCGTAGCCGGACGGCATATAGCGCATTGCATACCACGTTTTGCCCTTCATGGGCTTCATATAGCGGTTGTCCTTTCCGAACTGCGTGTCGCCCTGGCCGCTGGTGCACATGGCGTTGTAGCTTTCGATAGTCGCCTTGAAGCCCTCATAGTCGATACCGGTCTGCTCGCAGAGCTCCTCCATGGAGTCGCCGCGGAAGAAAAAGCGCATGCTCGGATCCTTGACGCCCATCAGGTCGCCGAATATCTTGGCGGAATCCTCCCTCTCTGACGGATCGTTGAAGAAGTTGTCAACGGTCTCCTGCCAGTCGTCTATGGTATATGCGGGCTTGTGATAGAATACAAAGTCGAGTCCCTTCTTCCGGTACGACTCGACGACCTCGTCCGTCACGATCGAGAATCCGGTGCTCTTATACTGGCGGCAGATAGCGTTTCCGGTGTGCGGGGTGTTTATCATGACTTCCTCGTTGAGGAAACGCTTGCCCTGGAAATTGACCATCAGGTTGGGCTGGCGCATGACGACGTCCGTTATGCAGCCGCCGGAGAATGACGGCGATTCATAGGTCATCTCCATACCGATGGGGCCCTTTGCGGCGCCGATGGACCATGCCATCTTCATTCCGTCGCCCTTCAGTCCGGGAATGCGGAAGGAGAACAGTTGCTCGCCGTGCTCGTAGCCGAGATATTCCTTTATCATCTCCGGATTGTCGCCGAAGCCGCCGGTGCAGACGATAACGGCGTCGCAGTCGGCCTCGTACTCGGTCCCATCCTCGCCCCTGGCGCGGACGCCGGAAACGCGGTTGCCCTCGCGTATGATCTCGTAAACAGGGGTATAGAACCGGAACTCAACGCCGAGCTCATGTGCTCTGTCGGAGAGTGTCTTTACTATCAGAGAGGCGCTGCGCTCGACAGGCTTGTTCGAGCCGGGCACCTTGGGAACATGCCAGGTCGCCTGGGAATCCTTGAAGTAGCGGAACGCGCCAAGCCACTCAAGGCCCATATCCTC
The DNA here is from genome assembly GCA_934511545.1 of uncultured Oscillospiraceae bacterium. GTDB lineage: Bacteria > Bacillota > Clostridia > Oscillospirales > Oscillospiraceae > CAKSXP01. Next base: position 3,632 of record CAKSWM010000125.1, read on the forward strand.
GACCCACTTGATGGTATCGCCGGACTGCTCATACAGCTTATGTATCAGCGACGGGTCCGCGCGCCAGTGGTTGTATTCCATTATCATTTTGAACGCCTGGTCCACCGTCAATGAATCAAGCTGTCTTTTCTGGATATGAGACTCTACTCCGAAAAAGCCCATACCCATGTTTGCCGCTCCGCCGACCGTGCCTCCCTTTTCAAAGACGATGACGGAAGCGCCCTTTTCAGCCGCCGCGATAGACGCGCACAGTCCCGACATTCCGCCGGCTATGACAACAACGTCGGCTTCTAATCTTTTAACTTCGCTCATAATTCTTCCTTTCTGAATTCTTCTTCACACGGATGCTGTGCATCCGTATTCGTGCTACAGCTTAATTATGTCATGTTTTCCGGCTTCTTTCAAGTAATATCGCCGCATAAATGTCATGGATTTTGCACAGCAGCGGCCAACTGCAAACATCCGTCCCGCCCATGTTGGATATTTTTCATATCCCTTCCCGGCAAAATCCGGCTAAATACGTCAAATATGCAGAAATAGAAGCTTCAAAAACGATTTGCATTGACATTCGGCCTCAATATACTATAATATTTTTAACAATTGAACAGGGCATGATAGAGGTGCGGTTACCATCAGTACCCCGAGATAAAACGACAGGCAGTCGTTCGGGGGAAAGGGGGCGCCGCCGAGGAGCCGTTCGGTCTGCCTGACCGGCGGTGTCCGGGCCGCCGGAAAACATCCTGCGGACTGTCACTTTGCCGGGAGGCATTGTGGAGAGCTGTCAGTGACCGGGGTTTTCGTGTGGTGTCATGGGCAGTATGTTATGCTGTTCATGATATTTTTTTGGAGGGATTTATTTGAGAACCCGCACACACAAGACTCTGGCGCTGGTCGCCGTGCTCGCCGTTATCGTCGTTCTGCTCACGGCGTCCGTTTTCGCAGCAGATGGCAGCGACGCCGTAAGCGGCATGTACGGCACCTTCTGGGCGCTTGTTCCGCCCATCATCGCTATCGTTCTGGCGCTCATAACCAAGGAAGCTTACAGCTCGCTGTTCATCGGCGTGCTGGTCGGCGCGCTCTTCGCGTGCAGCTTCAAGCCCGTAGCCACGCTGGACACCATCGTCAACAACGGCCTTGTCACCGCAATAGCGGACAACGCCGGTATCTTCCTGTTCCTTGTCCTTCTCGGCATAATTGTCGCTCTGGTCAACGCCGCAGGCGGCTCCGCCGCATTCGGACGCTGGGCCGAACGGAACATCAG
>CAKSWM010000126.1 GCA_934511545.1 uncultured Oscillospiraceae bacterium
GCTTCGTTAAGAAGCGCCTCCCGTTTTTTTGATTTACGGCAATATCGGATGGATCCGCGCAGCTCCGGACGCTTGAATGAAAAGATACCGGCCAAGATTTGAAGCTGCCCATTGACGAACCGGAAAAGACGTGTTAGGGTATATACAGTTTAATAACGGCAAAAGAAGTTCTCAGGAAAACGGCGTATGCCTGCCGAAGGAGTAATACTCTCAGGCGTCCGGTTTTTTGGACAGAGACTGGGAACGGATGCGGCTCTGGAGAATCTCGAAAAAGAGTACCGAAGGTGCAAGGCGGTTTCCCGCTGAATCTCTCAGGTAAAAGGACAGAGTGAGAATGGGTTTACCGCGTGCAGTTTGATGTATGTGCGCGTCTGTTTCTCCGGAGCGGCTGAAAAAATCGGCCGTTTCTTTTTTTATGGAGGAAGAAAAGATGCTGCTATCCATCGTACAAACCATCAACGCATACCTGTCGGACTATATTCTCGTTATCCTGCTGATCGCCGTCGGCCTGTGGTACACGATCAGGACCCGCTTTGTGCAGATCCGCTGTTTTGGCGAGGGTATGCGCCGCGTGTTCGGAAATATCTCTCTGAACGGCAAAAAGCAGGCCTCCGGCATGAGCTCGTTCCAGGCGCTGGCCACTGCCATTGCCGCACAGGTCGGCACCGGCAATATCGTCGGCGCCAGCGGCGCCATACTGACCGGCGGCCCCGGAGCGATCTTCTGGATGTGGGTGATTGCCTTCTTCGGCATGGCCACCATCTATGCCGAGGCCGTTCTTGCGCAGGAAACGCGCGTTACCAAAAACGGCGATATCCACGGCGGTCCGGTTTATTACATCACAACGGCGTTCAAGGGACGCTTCGGCAAGTTTTTGGCGGGCTTCTTTGCCGTGGCCATTATTCTGGCCCTTGGATTCTTCGGCTGCATGGTGCAGTCCAATTCCATAGGTTCCACGTTTCAGACGGCGTTCGGCATCCCGTCCTGGATCACCGGCATCGCGCTGGTCATTATCTGCGGCGTGATCTTTCTGGGCGGGGTACAGCGGCTGGCCTCGGTCACGGAAAAGATCGTTCCCGTCATGGCGGTGATCTTCCTGCTGGGAGGTCTTGCGGTTCTGGCAGTTCGCATTCGGTATATCCCGGCCACCTTCGGCATGATCTTCAAATATGCCTTCCAGCCGCAGGCTATCATCGGCGGCGGATTCGGCTACGCGCTGAAGACCGCTGTCAGCCAGGGCGCAAAACGCGGGCTGTTCTCCAATGAGGCCGGTATGGGCTCAACGCCCCATGCACACGCGCTGGCCAATGTCAGGAAACCCCATGACCAGGGCGTTGTGGCCATGATCGGCGTATTCATTGACACGTTCGTCGTTCTGACGCTCAATGCGCTCGTTATCATCTGCACCATGTACACCAAGGACGGCGTTCTGGCGGCCGGTGTGATCCCCGACGGCATCACAAAAGCCAATCTGGCTCAAACAGCCTTCGGCTCCGTGCTTGGCAGCGGCATCGGTTCTGCTTTCGTTGCGGTCTGCCTGTTCTTCTTCGCGTTTTCCACCGTGCTTGGCTGGAACCTGTTCGGCAAGATCAACGTGTCCTATCTGTTCGGTGAAAAGGGAACGAAGGTCTATATGGTCATCGCGCTGGTGTTTATCTTCCTCGGGACCCTTGCCTCGAACGATCTGGTCTGGGAGCTTTCCGATATGTTCAACCAGCTGATGGTCATCCCCAATGCTATCGCGTTGTTCGCACTGACCGGTCTCGTCGTGAAAAACGCGCGGCGCACCACCGGCACATTGGAGAAATGACCGGCAAATCTCCGCCCCCCTTCGGGGCCTAATGAAAAACAGAAGTCCCGGCACATGCCGTGACCTCTGTTATTTGACAAACTGAGGAGGCGCTTCTTAACGAAGCGCCTCCATTTTTTCCCGTAAACAAATCTTAAATAATTGACAGCTCAAATCTTAAATGAATCTGAGCTATAATTTTACTCTGCGGAGACGACTATCTCGCCGCGGTATTCGCCGGGAACGGCGGGGACCTCGGCGCCATTTACCGTCATCCGGAGCCTTTTGCCCGCGAGAGGACGCACAAGCGCGCCATCCTCAAGCGTCAGCCCGCTGAGCCAGCATTTGCCCGTTACTATCCATGTGCTGTCGCGGTCGAGCCGCAGGACCGCGCCGTTGTTGACGGCGGGAGCCGGAACCTGAGTTATGTTGGAAAGCTCGCGGCGGCTGTGCTGGTCGATCGTGGTCAGCCCCTCGCGGTAGGAGAAGGAGGCGGAGCTGACAAGCCCCTCCAGCCGCGTGTTTCTGAGGCTTATGAGCATGTTCTTCGCGCCGCGCAGGCCCTCGTCGTGCTCGTGGTGTACCTCGGGCGCGCCGTCCGGCATCGGCAGGTCGAGTATGCTCTCCGCGCCATCCGGCGGGGCGAACATGCCGCCGAAGGTCGGCTGGGTGTTCATGCCTCCCTTGGTGCAGCTGCGCTCGGCGTGGAGGTCAGTTGTGGAGTTGAAGAAGTCGCCGCGCACGTCCATGTCTGCAAGGTTCACGATAACGTCCAGCGCGGGGTCGATCTTTGCAAGGTCGCGCGTCTCGTCCCTGATGTCGGTCATGCCTACGGGTATCTTGTAATCATCCACGTCCATGCCGCCCTCGTCGTTATCCATAAGCTGGAGAATGACCCCGTTTTCCGGCTCGAGGACGGAACCGCTGATAAAGAACTCGGTGGCGGAACCCTTGACGCAGAGCGTCGAGTTTTTGGAACGGATGCGGGAGTCGGAGACGGTGACGGGAGTGTTCTTATCGCCGATGCATACAACGCCGAAGCGTCCGCTGGTTATGTCGCAGCCGTTCTTTATCTCCGCACGGGCCTGACCGGTCATGCCGCGCACGAGCATCGGATATGCCGAGATGTTCATTTTGCAGTGGTCAAAGCTGACGACGTTGCGGTCGCCGATGCAGAAGCCGCCGTAGCCGTGGCTGCGCGGGCCGGAGAGATCGACGCGGCTGTCCCGGACATATACGCTGACGGAGTCGTCGCAGCCGTCGATGGAGAAAACGCCCCAGCCGTTGCCGCGGACGTCGCAGTTGTTGTAATAGACCGTTCCGTTGTCGCAGAGCTGGACGACGCGGTTGGAGCCGCAGAAGCCGCAGCCCCAGCTGAAATCGCCCATCCACTCCGGATCGTCGGGGGAGAAATTTTCGATGCGGCTGTTGTTCACGGTGACGACGCTGTCGCCGCCGACGTGCACCGCGCAGCGCGTTACGCCGCTGAGGCGGAAGTCGCAGTTGTCGATCGTGACGCGCGCGTTGTCGATCGCGGTGACGCCCGCGCCTAGGCCGATGAAGTCGTTCCCGCCGAAGCCGTCGAGCAAAAAGCGGCTGTCCTTTATCGTATAGTCGCTCTTTCCGGTTATGACGATCCCGTTGAAGGACGGGTCCTCGCTGGAGACGGTCACGCCATCCGCGCCGTATCCGTCCAGCCGTCCGCCGGAGACGACGGCGGGGACGCTCTTTTCGGCGACGTACCGGTTATCCTCGATAACGGCGGCGGAGCGGAACTCCTCCGAGCGGTTTATCATCAGCATGAGGCCGTGCGGCGCCATGTGGTAGTTGTCCGCGACGGTTATGACGACGTCGCCGGTGTAGCGGCCGGGCAGGGGGGCGAAGCCCGTGCCGTTTACGGTCAGGGCGATAAACCTGCCCTCGGGCGCGAAAAGGCTGCCGCCCGGCTCTATCACGAGCTGCGTCAGGACGGTGGTCTCCCGTATGAGAGTGGGCGATGATATGGTCATAGCGTTCATGACGTTCTCCTTCCTCAGCTCAGGGAGATGATCTCGCTGTAAGTCGGGCTGCGTTCGCCGTCGTAGGTCATGAAGTAGTCCTCTATAAAGTCGGCGGCGAAGGCGCGGGCCTTGGCCTCCTCGCGCGGGCCGGGCTTTGAGCAGAGGTCATAGTGGAAGAAATAGGACCCCGGCTTCTGCGTGCCGTCTTTCATCGTATACATGACGGGATCGCAGACGTCGGCTTCGGGGAGCTCGTCTGCCTTTTTGCCGGGAATGAAGGTGTTTTTGGGCTTGACGCCGAGCTCATAGCCGGCGGGGCCGGTCTCCTTGCCGCCGCAGGCGAACTTGCCGACGACGCGGACGTTGTTGAGATTGAGGTAGAGCTTCAGCGACTCCAGCGCCGCAAGGCACTCGGAGGAACCGTAGAAGCCGCCGCCGTAGGTGCAGAAAACGATGCCGAGCGGCTCGCTCTCGCCCTTTGCCAGCGCGCCGGGATATGCGGCCGTGCCGCGGCGCCATTTGGCGGTGGGCTGGTAGGGTGTTTCCACGGTGCCGCCCGCCTCGGAGCCGAGCTTTCCGGAGTCGAGCTTTTTCTGAACGTCGTTTTCAAGCTCGCCGCCCGCGCCGAGACTGAAAGCCTTGAGGATAGGCTGTATCGGCAGGCCCGCGACTATCGGACTTCCGAGAGCCACGACGTCGTAATCGTCGAAGTACAGGTTTTCCTGAAGCTCGGAATAGTCCATTTTTGCCTTGATGCGGAGAAAGGTCACTTCCCAGCCGTAGTCTTCGAAGGTCTGGCGGAACCAGTCGGCTATTTTCTCCGTGTTTCTGGTCATGGTGGCGTAAAGTATGAGTGCGCGTCTTGGTTTCATATATGCTTTTCTCCTTTCGTTTCTCACAGTGACGCCATTTTATCACAGAGCGGGATGCAATCACAGCATAGAGCTGTGCGTTTTTTGCAACTGAAGGTATTTTTTTGTTTTGGGGGAGAACAATATGGAAACCGGAGCGTCTTTATTCAGTGTTGACAACAGAAGGATGAGATGATATGCTAACTGTGTCATAATAATTAATACG
>CAKSWM010000127.1 GCA_934511545.1 uncultured Oscillospiraceae bacterium
TGCTTTACCAGTTCGGGGTTGCCGGTTATCGATCCGGTGCAGAGAATAACGGCGCCGGCATGAATATGATACTCAGTATTCTCTTTCTCGTTGAACGCGACAGCGCCGACAACATTGCCGTTCTCATCGGTGACGAGCTTATTGCCGCGTGTATTGAGCAGGATCTCTATTCCTTCCTCGCGCATACGCTTTTCAAGTTCGCGCATGACCACAAGGCCGGTCTGGGTGGTCGGGTTCATGCCTTCGATCTCTATGCGATGGTATATTCTCTTGCCCTTATAGTTGTTGAAGCTGTCCACGCCCTCGACAACACAGCCGTGATCTTCCAGCCACTCGGCAACTTTTCCGGATGAGCGGAACCACTGTCTGACGATGCGGGCGTCAAAACGCCAGTTGTTGAAGCGGCAGTATTCCTTAAAGCATTCGTCCGCCGTCAGATGTATTCCCATTCTCTTCTGTGCTGGCGTTTCAACGGCAAAAAAGCCCTTGGCGCACACACAGCATCCGCCGAGAACCGGCCGCTTATCAATGAGCAAAACACTTTCCGCGCCGTTTTCCTTTGCGCGCAGTGCCGCAGGCATACCGGACGCGGAACCGCCCATTACGAGTACGTCTACTCTTTTTTCTACAATTGTCTTATCAGGCATTGTAATTCCTCCACATGAAATATGTCTGACTTCAGCGGTCAGCAATACATAATACGGGTTTACCCTTGTCAGCCAAGGGTACCGCCGGCTGACAAAAGCAAACACGCTGACAGCCGATCGTATAAATAATTATAGCAAAAACTTTTTTTGTTGGTAATGCAAAAACGGAAATGAAACAGCAGTTTCTATTCTCACTTTGTATGTCATATCTTCAATGAACAGGAACAGACAAAACGCCGCCGCGGGTCCGATGATCCGCGGCGGCCGGTCTTATATATGACGTTCACGACGTCCTTGGTATATTTTATATATCCCCGCTAGATGCTCCCCTTCGGGCACTGACGTCCCGTGTGGTCCATTTCATAATTCTCCTTCAATATAAGTTCCGACACCGGCAGTATCTCATATCCGTCCGCCTGAAGAGCCTCTATTATTCCGGGCAGGGCCTCCGGCGTATGTATTGCGGCGTTGTGGAACAATATGATGCTCCCGGGCTGCACGCCTTTCATAACTCTCGACTGTATCTCCGCTGCCGGTATCTCCTTCCAGTCGAGGCTGTCTACATCCCATTGAATAGTGTACATACCCATTCCGTTAAGGGCGCTGACAACATGGTCGTCATATTCGCCATACGGGCAGCGGAACAGGATCGGCGTCGTTCCGGTCACGGAGGCCACCTTGTCATTGCAGGCGGTCACATTTGCTATTATCTCGCTTTCCGACAGCGACGAAAAATGCGCATGATCATTGGAATGATTCATGACCTCATGTCCCGCATCCGCCAGCGCCTTGACCGACTCCGGGTATTTATCCACCCATGCGCCTACAACAAAAAACGTTGCTTTCACTCCGTATTTGCCAAGAATGTCTATCAGGTCCTGAGTATCCTCATTGCCCCACGCGGCGTCAAATGTGAGAGAGCATACCTTTTCTTCCTTCTGGACGCAGTAGATCGGAAGTATCCTTGTCGTCGCCGACACGCCTACCACTGTCGGACTGTTCACCGTCCAGAAAATCAAGGCGACCGCCAGCACAAGCGCAGAACCGGTTATGATGCTTCTGTGCTTTTTCAGTTTTTTTATAAAGCGCTTCATCAAAATTGCCTCCCGAAACAGTTTTGTACATACTATGCCTGTTCGGGAAAGAATATTAAAAGAAGAAAACAGAGCCCCCCACCTGAACCGCGGCCTTTGCCGCAGGTCAGGCGGAAGCTCTGTAAAAATGCAGGTCGGGATTCACGCCCTCATGGACGCCGCCGCCGTGCATCCGGCCAGCGTCATGTTATCAAAAGTGAATACGTTGAATTTATGCCCAAGCCTGTCTGTTATGTACTCGCGGGCGTATCTGTCAAAATAGTCGCGGAATGAATAAGTTTTCAGGAAGGCAGAGCCCTCGGCGGCGATCGTGACCGGAGCTTCCGCCCCCGCGCCGGTTTGCTCCATAATGGCCGCAAGATTGCACACGGCAAGCTTTGCGGAGCGCTCGATCAGCGAAAGGCAGATATCTCTCACAGCCGCGGCGTCTGCACCGTCCGTCAGCCATCCGAACATTCCGGCATCCGTCCCGCTCGCAAGAAACGCGCTCACTTCAGCCATTTCCAGATCAGAGCTTGACATAAGCTCTTCCGTTCCGGCAATTGCTCCACCGCGGGCGGCCGCCTTCAGCGTCAGAAGTATCAGCTTGCCCAGATAGCCTCCGGCAACCATTTTTTCGTATATATGGTCTCCGGGGTTAGCCGTTGCGGAGTCGAGCTCCTCATCAATCTTTCCTCTCTTCAGCTTTGCGAAACCACCGGCCTCCATATTGATTATCATGCTGCCGGATGGAGAACCCAGCTTTTTAATATTTTCTCCCTTTTCCGAATAGCATGTGTTGGTTCCGGTGCCGAGAATAAAGCCTATAGTCTCTCCGCCGTTCCGCATCAGGGCCTTACCGCCAAGCATTGCGGCGATGGTATCGTTGAGCAGGACAAAAACGGATGGTTTCTTTGCGCAGCGTGCCTCCAGCCGCTTCGTTATCTCGGCGCATATCATCATGCCCTCGCTCCCGGCGACTGTAACTTCCTTGTTAAAGGCAACAAGTTTTCCGTCACGCTCGGGCGTGATCTCGGCCGGAAACGAGAAGCAAAAGCCTATCCTGTCCGCTTCATTGAGCAGCGGCTCGATTTTTGCGCACACTTCATCCAGAAACTCATCCTTCGTTATCGCGCCGCGGGAGCCGGGCATTGGGAACACCTCGTTCCGGAGAATATTGACCGAATCCTCCCCCATTTCGGTGAGCGCAACTCTGAAGTTTGTTCCTCCAGCGTCAAGAGCAATTGCCTTGCCACCGCGCTCTATCGCTTCATCTGACGAGAAATATGTTGGTATCATCATAAGTGAGGACGCCTCTCCGGCCAGACCAGCGCGCATCTCGCTGATAAACGCCTGCGTACATTCGTCCATATTGATACACTCGGGATGCATTCCCGTTTTCATCAAAAAATCATATATGCGTTTGTCCACAGCTGTGCCCCTTTCACTCAGACCGTAATCCGGTCTCTGATTTCAGCGGATCTGTACAATGCGTCAATTATTCTCATGAGGTATACTCCGTCCTCCGCCGGGGTAAGCACCTTTTTTCCGGACAGCACGGAGGATATGAAATGTGAGCATTCGTTTATGCCCTCTGGTATCGTCGCTTCATCCGGCACCAGTGTAAACATCGTTCCTCCGTACTGTCTGAAGAGGCGGAAATGGTCGTTTTCCGCCCTGAATCCTCCTTTGGTGCCAACCAGCTCGACATAACGGATCTCTTTTTCGATATTCGACGCCCAGCTGAAAACGAAATCGATCGCAGCGCCGCTTTCGGTCCGCAGCATACCGGATGCATGATCCTCAACGTCATATACTCCGTTAGAATCGCTTTTATATCCGCGGCGTATCCGCTCGCTTCCCGGACCGAAAACACTGTGTGTCGCCGCTTCGACGCTTGTGACCCTGTCATGTCCTATAAAGCTCAGGACCAGGTCAAGATAATGCACGCCGAGGTCGATCATCGCACCGCCGCCGGAAAGCGCTTTTTCCGTAAACCATCTTCCGGTACCCGGAATGCCGCTGCTGCGTTCCCAGCCGCACGAGGCCTTATAAATTTCTCCGAAGAATCCCTCGGAGATCAGGCGCTGGACAAGGAAGGTCTGACCCAGATAGCGCTTATTAAGCCCGTGAAGGACCTGCCTGCTGCTTTTCTTCGCGGTCTCTGCAATGAGCTCCGCCTGCCGCGCGTTAAGCGCCATGGGTTTTTCAACATGTACATGGCAGTTATGCTCGAGCGCATATACGGCGATCTCCGCGTGCGTAAAGTTGGGAGTGCATATGCTGACAATATCCGGCTTTACGTCCTCAATCATCTCTTTATAATCAGCATATACCCGCTCAATGCCGAAATTCTCCGCAAGTTTGCCGGCAAGCGGCAGATCCCGGTCGCAGACAGCCGCAAGTTTTACGCGCCCGTCGGCGGAATATCCGGGAAGATGTTTTTTCCTGGCTATGCCGCCTGCGCCGATGCAGGCATATTTCAGAACAGTTCTTTGCGGACTCATATCGTTGTAAGCAGCTCCTTCATATATTTGACGGTATAGTCTATTCCCGCGTCGCCCAGCGCGCCCGTCCATACCGGAGAATGCGGTTCTATGCTGAGCCCCCGGTCATACCCTTTTGCACGGAGTATCCCGATGACTGACTTCCAGTCCGTACTGTCAAGTCCCGCCGGAGGATCATCGACCGACACTCCATTTACGACCAGCGAGCCTTTCAGATGTACATGCCGTACTCTGCCGCCCCATTCGACCAGCTCCGCGAGATAATCGGCGCCGTCCTTTATGGCATGCGAAGGGTCATACTTTATGCCCAGCTCGGGCAGATGACCGAGCACGATCTTCCACGCCTCCGGCGTATTGACAAAATTCATCTTCCGGCAGTTATATACAGAGACCTCAACGCCGCTCGGACGCCGGGAAAGCACCTGTTCAAAAAAACATATGGCTCTGGTGCAGTTCGTATAATATGATACCGCGCCGCTGTAATTGCAGCCGCAGATGTAGTTAGGGCAGCCAAGCACGGAAGCGGCTTTCATCAGCTTTCCCGCGAGCTCTATCTCCGAGTCGACGATATCGCCGTGTTCATCCAGTATGACCGATTTCCATCTGCCGACAGAACCGACGGC
>CAKSWM010000128.1 GCA_934511545.1 uncultured Oscillospiraceae bacterium
GCTCGGCGCATATCGTGCTTCCCAGGGCCGCGTTTTCCACATTGCATCCGGTATACACGGTCCCGTCCGCACACTCCAGCGCCGCTCCAACAGGAAAGTGGGAATAGGGCGAATATGAAAATGCGGCTGCTTCCTTTGCCAGATTAAGCAATTGTCTGTCATTCATAGTTTGGCCTCCATTTCATTCTTTGATGCGGACTCAGCTGTTTTTATCCCTGAATACGACCAGTTTATATACAAAAAAGTTAAACAGAGTAAAAATGGCAACGTCGATGATCTTCGCAAGATACCGGTTCAGCCCCGCGCCGTTCATAAGCTCGATCAGGAACGAGCTGCAAACCAGCGAGACGGCGTTGACCAGCACAAACAGCAGCATCTGCTGCCAGAACGGGCGCGTACCGCTGCGGAAGGTAACGCGGCGGTTGAGCACAAAGCTGCACATGACCCCGCAGGAATAGCCTATCGCCTGACTCAGTCCCGCCCGGAGGCCGAACACCTCTCCCACAAGGGTAAAAGCGGCAAAGTCCACCAGCGTGTTCACGCAGCCCACGATCCCAAATGTTATGAACTGTTTCAGCTTCACAAATAATCCCAAAATTGTTTTCTTCATGACAGATCTATCGTCCAATTCTCAAAATGGTTAAAGATGTTATACTGCGTAGCGTTTATCCCGCTGACAACGCTTCTGTGCGTCAGCACCTGCTGCTTTTCAAAGCAGACCGCGGTTATCGGCGCGTTTTCAACTATCATCTGACACATCATATCACAGGCCACCTTGCGCGATTCCCAGTCCGGCGCCGCGAGATATTCGCTTATCGAGCTTTCGTACATGCTGTCCCGGACCTTGCCGTAGTTGACGGAGCCGCCGCTCGTCAGCAGGCAGGACAGGTCGAAATCGGCAGACAGCCGGACCTCGCCGTAATACATGTCGTATGCTCCGTCGCTGAGGGCCTTGCTGTAATCGTCCCAGCTCAGCTCGCGCAGCGTTACGGTGATGCCGATCGATTCCAGCTTTTCGGTGATGCTGCGCGCCGCGGCCACCTTTGCCGTGCTGTCGCTGCAAACGATGAACACCAGGTTAATCTCCATCGGTATGCCCGTTACCATGTATTCGCGCTTTTCGTCGTCGTCATAGTCCGAAACACCCGCCAATTCAAAAGCATATTCGCATTTTTCCATATCGAACGAAAAGCTGGAGGCGTAATTTGCGTTATAAAGCGGCGATATCGGGCTCAGAGGCAGCGTTGCCTCGGTCCCGCATCCGTCCATCATGTTCGTCACGATCGAGCTTCTGTCTATCGCATAGGTCATGCAGTGCCGGTATCCCGGAGTCTGGAAGAACATGCTTTCCATGTTGTAGCCGATGTAATGCATGTTCGTCGTCATATAATAGCGCGTCTCGTTCGCGCTGCCGTAGCCCAGAGAGCTTATGCCGTTCGGGTCGTTAGTCACGATATCGATCAGCGAATCCTCAAACGCGGAGATAATGTCCGCGGCCCTGGTATATTCCTTCAGGCATATCTCGTCTATCGGCATCTGGCCGGAAAGCGGATGCTGCGCGAACCTGACAAGCTTTTTCCCGCTGCTGTCGAGCTTATAGGGGCCCGTGCCCGCGGGGCTCGGTTCGTCTATGCTCTCATTCGGGATGACCGGAATATTGAGCAGCGCGGGAAACTGGTAATTCGCGCCGAGAATGTTGACGACAAAGGTCTCGTCATCCATCGCCGTCATGCCGATGATATCGGACAGGCGCGCCGAATAGAGCGTGCTGTTTTTGGCCCGCTGGATGGAATATACCGCGTCGTAAGCCGTAAGGCTGTTTCCGTTGTGAAACTTCCGGCTCGTATCGACGGTGAAATACCAGCATGTGCCGTCCGCCGAGCTGTAATCCGTTATCAGGTTTGGCGTAAATTCGTAATACTCGTCAACGTCGAACAGGCTGTCGTAAATGAGCGGCATGAACATCAGGTTTGCCGAGCTTTTTGCAAAAAACGGGTTCATCGAATCGCCCGTATCGCAGTTGAGGGAAAACAGCTCGTCCGCGGCGTAGCTCTGTATTAGCTGCGTCCCGGAAACGCCCTCTATCTCGTCCGCATTCTCCGGCTCGTCCGGAGTTATCTTCAGCATATCGCAGCCGGTGAACATGCTCATACACATTACTGCCGCCGCCAGGAGCGCCGGTATTCTCTTCTTCATGCTCCCACCTCCGGCAGGATGATGACCGCGCACTGACTTCCGCGTTCACCGTGCGTCGCCCTGTGAGACCAGTATTTATCGCTTCGGCACACTGTGCACTCGCCGGAAACGTCGATGTTCTCTTCCCTGAGCCCCAGCGTGAGCAGTCGATGACGGTTCGCAGCCCGCAGGTCCACAAGGAACTTCCCGCTCTTTCCCGGTTCGGGAGCAAAAAATCTCCCGCCCTCCGGGCCGAGCCATGAAACGACGGCCTCCAGCACGTCCGCGCCGGTCTCAAAACAGCAGGCTCCGATCGCGGGGCCTATCGCAGCCGAGATATTCTTCTCTCTGGCTCCGAGAAAGATCATCTTTTCGACGGCGGAGCCGAGTATGTCGGCGACGCTGCTGCGCCAGCCGCAGTGTATGGCCCCGGCAACGCCGTTTTCCTCGTCGCAGAGCAGGACGGGCACACAGTCCGCCGTGAAGCAGACTATCGGAAGTCCGGGGGTGTTGGTAACGATACCGTCGGCCTCCGGCGGCGGAGCGTCATAGGGCGCGCGCCGGTCCGCGCCGGTCACGATGCGGACCGTATTTCCGTGCACCTGCTTTGTATATGCCATACTCAGCCCGTCAAAGCCGAGCGCGGCGCCGATGCGCCGGTAATTCTCCCGCACGTTTTCGGGGCTGTCCCCGCGGTTCTCGCCCACGTTCAGGCTCCCGAATATCCCTTCGCTCACGCCGCCGAAGCGCGTTGTGAACGCGTGCGGCACGCCCATGACAGAGCTGGTCATATAAACGGGCCCCAGGGCCGAATGATTTTCGATAAATGCCATAATCTCTTACTCGTTTCTGCCGCAGCAGTCCTTATACTTCATCGGAAGTCCGTTCGGGCGAAGCTTACCGCAGGGGCATGGATCGTTGCGTCCAGGTTTTTTCACCTTGCGCATCGGCTGCTTCTTCGCGGATGTGTCTCCGCCGACGTTCGCGACGGAGGTCTTTGCAACGCTCTTTCGCTCGAGCGCGCTGTCGCGTTTGATGCGGACGGTGTACATACGCCGCACGACCTCTTCCTTTATTCCGTTTACCATGGCCTCGAACATCTCGAAGCCCTCTTTCTTGTATGCGTCGATCGGCTGGATGTTTCCGTAAGCGCGCAGTCCTATGCCCCGGCGCAGCTCCTGCATCGAGTCGATGTGCTCCATCCAGTATTCGTCAACAACGCGCAGCATTACCACACGCTCAAGCTCGCGCATGAACTGTTCGCCGAACTCTTTTTCGCGCTGCTCGTAAACGCGGTCGGCATACTCCATGACCTCGCCGAATATCTTTTCGGTCGTGTATTCTCCCAGCTGCTGCTGAGTCGGGCATATAGCGCCCTTCGGGAGGAACAGGGAATAGAAGGGCTTCAGCGTCTCTTCAAACTGCTCCATGTCATCAAAATAGTCGTTTCCGCCCATGCCCTCGGCAAGCTCCGTGCGGACATACTGCTCGATCATTCCGTGAACGTAGCCCTTGATATCCTCGCCGTCGAGCACCTTGCGGCGCTGGTCATATATGATGTTGCGCTGGACGTTCATCACGTCATCGTATTCCAGAACGCTCTTTCGCGACTGGAAGTTGCGGCTTTCAACGGTTTTCTGCGCCTGCTCGATCGCGTTTGTGAGCATCTTCTGGTCTATCGGCGTATCCTCGTCCAGACCAAGCGTGTCCATCACGCTCTTCACCCTGTCGGAGCCGAACAGGCGCATGATGTCGTCCTCCATCGAGATGAAGAAGCAGCTTTCGCCCGGGTCGCCCTGACGTCCGGCGCGTCCGCGCAGCTGGTTGTCTATGCGGCGTGACTCGTGGCGCTCCGTGCCGAGGATATAAAGTCCGCCGACGGCACGCACGCGCGCAGCCTCCTCCCCCGTCACCTTTTTGTGCTCTCTCTCGCGCTCGGCAAACATTGCGCGCGCTTTGAGTATCTCGTCGTCATCGGTGTCGGCATAGCCCGTGGCTTCGGCGATGACGTCCTCCGAGAAGCCCGCCTTGCGCAGATCGTTCTTTGCAAGGTATTCCGCGTTGCCGCCGAGCATGATGTCGGTGCCGCGTCCGGCCATGTTCGTCGCTATCGTAACCGCGCCGAACTTACCCGCCTGGGCGACGATCTCGGCCTCTTTTTCGTGGTTCTTTGCGTTCAGGACGTTGTGCGCGATGCCCTGACGCTTGAGCAGGCCGGAAATAAACTCGCTCTTCTCTATCGATACCGTTCCGACAAGGATCGGCTGTCCCTTTTCGTGGCAGGCGGCGATCTGTTTTATGATCGCGCGGTTCTTGCCGTTTTCGGTTTTATAGATTGCGTCGTTGTGGTCGATGCGCGCAAGGGGCTTGTTCGTCGGGATCTCGACGATGTCGAGATTATATATCGCCTGGAACTCCTCTTCCTCCGTCAGCGCGGTGCCGGTCATGCCGGAGAGCTTTTCGTAAAGGCGGAAATAGTTCTGGAAGGTGATCGTTGCAAGCGTCTTGTTCTCGTTTGCTACGGCGACATGCTCCTTCGCCTCAATGGCCTGATGCAGCCCCTCGGAATAGCGGCGGCCGAGCATGAGGCGGCCGGTGAACTCGTCCACGATGATGACCTCGCCGTCCTTGACGACATAGTCCGTGTCGCGCTTCATGATGC
>CAKSWM010000129.1 GCA_934511545.1 uncultured Oscillospiraceae bacterium
TTTTAAGTCCCTGCCGTTCTCTCGAGCGCTTGATTAATATACCACCCACTTTAACTAAAGTCAACACTTTTTTTCAAAAAGTTCTCAACTTTTTTAAATCATCAGCTTTTTCCACAATATTGCCCGGAACCATGTCAGAAACCATGTTGACAAGCGGTGGAAAAGCCCGTCCAAGCCCTATCTGCCCCTTATAATTACAGAAACACTGCGCGCGTCCTGGTTATTTCAGGAGTCTTATCTTTCCTATGATGGGCAGCTCTCTGAATCTTTTATGCAGAACATTGTTCACACCCATAAGGATGCACACGACTGTAAACACCCACCCGGCAGCCGTGATCATCCATCCGACAATCGGTACATTATCGCCTGCAATATTTATGATCGCGCTGCAAATCAGAAGGACCAGCCCCTGATTTGCGTGAAAGCGTGCATACTCGCAATCGTTTCGCAGAAGATACGGTATCAGGAACAGGAACGAAAAATATGACAGCGCCGAAATAAGCGGAAACGGTCCGCTTATCAGCCCCGAGTCAGTGTTAACGTCGGAACGGTTTCCTTTTTCACCATGACTCCTGTTTTCATTTGTCCCGGCAGCGGATTGCCTGTTCTGTTTATAGCCGCCGCTGTATTGCCCGCCGCTTTCGCGGCTTTTATCGCCGCCGCGCTGAGTTCGTGCGTAGTTTTCGGAGCCGGCCTGTGACGCCGCGCCGCTATTCTGATCCGTTTTCTTCCCCGCATCCGGTTCGCCGACGCGTTTGCCGCACGCGGGACACACATTGGAGCCCACGGCAATATAGGCTCCGCATTTGCCGCAGAACGCCATATCTGTCCCCTCCCCATATATTTCTGGCAAGATTATATATCACAAGCCCTCTTTTTGCAAGAAAAACGCCGGACTCGCAGCGAGTCCGGCGCAATACATGGTGCTTGATTATCTTTTTTCCTTCTCTATCTCGTCATAATAGGTAGCGGCGATAGTGCCGTATACCAGCGGGCCGAATGCCGCAATGATAAAATAAATGATGAAGGTGAGTATCGACAGTACGGGAACCGCTGTGCCGATAAGGATGAATATGAAAAGCACAACAAATATTATAAGGCCAATAAGCAGATCGGCAAGGAACATCTTGCCCTTATACCCCTCCGTCAGACGCATGGAAACTCGCAGAGCTTCCGTTGCGGATATCTCGGGATTGTTGATAAGTATGTAAGGAACAAAGCGGTATGAATAGGCCTTTATAATGCCGAAAACAATACCGACTATCGGGATCAGGGACCATATGAGCACCCATAGATACATCCAGCCCATTCCCCCGGCAACGCGGAAGAAATTCTTGGTGAAGCCGGCGAATATCTGATCGGAGCTGATGTTCTTTCCGCGGACGGCGTCGAGATATACCGAAGCCATGCCTACTTCAAGCACAAAAATAATGGGCAGCGAGATGAGGGGAATAAACCCGAAAATAGAGGCAAGGATCGTAAGCAGCGAGCACATAAGGGACAGACCCCAGAGAAGGATCGGCTTTTTTGCCAGAAGTCCGAAAGCTCTGGAATATATTGCGCCGATCGACGTCGGAGACGCGGGCTGCTGGTACGGGGGCTGCTGGCCGTAATTCTGATATTGCTGATTATACTGCTGGCCATAGGCCTGATTCTGCTGATAGTTCTGATACTGCTGATTATACTGCTGTTCGTATCTTTGATAATCCGGCTGTCCGCCGAAATTACCGGATTGACCGCTGTAGCCAGAATTATCGCCCGGGATCACCGGAGGAACGGGCTGTGCAGTGGTCTGTTCCGGTGCGGGATCGATGAACTGTCCGCATTCAGGGCAGAATTTGTTCCCGTCCGGTACATTTGCTCCGCAGTTTTTACAAAAAGCCATAGTATACCCTCCCACTTTTGACCTTATGGTCATTTGTATAATGTTATTCTACCATCTATTCCGAAAAAAGCAATCTCTTTTTCCGGGCGCCGGATGAGTCTTGCACATCGGGTGCCCGGAACAGGTCAGGAACAGAACCTGTGTTTTCCTATGATCGTAATAAGCGGACGCGACCATATCCATTTACTTGTTGCCGTGGACGGATTGAAGTAGTATATCGCGCCGCCCGACGGATCGACTCCGTTGAGCGCATCCCTCGCGGCGCGGTAAGCGCTGTCGGCTATGGGCTGGTTGAACTGCCCGTCCTGAAGGCAGGAAAAAGCACCCGACTGATAAATAACGCCGGAGATGGTGTTCGGGAATGACGGATGCTTCACGCGGTTGAGCACGACCGCACCCACAGCGACATGAACGGTGTACGGTTCTCCTCGCGCTTCGGCGGAAATGAGTCTGGCCAGCAGATAAACGTCCCCGGACGAGCTGGACTGCGTGGAAGAGCTGGTGATCCCCAGCGCCTTGAGTGTTGCGGGTCCGGCCTTTCCGTCTACGGTCAGCCCGTTTTTCTTCTGAAACGATTTGACCGCATCTTCCGTCCCGCTCCCGTATATTCCATCGACCGTTCCGGAATAATAGCCCCAGTTTTTGAGCTTTGTCTGTATCTCACTTACGACGCTGCCGCTGGAGCCGCGCTTATATGTCTCGGCGAAAGCCGTCTGAGCCAGCGTTATAATGGCAATGTTCACGGCGAATATGATCGCCAGCACAAGCGTCAGCTTTCTTTTATCGTTCATGCAGAAAACTCCTTTTTGCGTTTCTGCACATAGTTTACGGAGCGTACCGCCATCTTATGCTTTGGAAATAATACCATCGGCTGGCAAAGGCAGACACGCCTGACAGCGCGTCTTTCCGGCGCTTTTTGTCCTTTTCGCCTTAGCGGGCGTCAGCCCACCCGCGGTTCAAAAGCCAAAAACCACTCGAAAATGCATTTCTTCTTGCGTTTGACAAGAATAAATGCTATGATAATAATATCATATAAGAGAAACGAGGCGCTGCAATGATCATCGAGTAATTCAATTCATGCTGACAATTCTTATGGTCCGGTCGCCCGGGCCGGATTTGTCGTCGGAATTTGGATTACTCTGGCGGAGATGGTCTCTCCGTTTTGTTGCCGCGCTGTTTTTATATTCAAAGCAGCGTGCATTCTTCCGTTTTCCGATGGCTGTCCACCGGGAAACGGAATTTTTCTTTTCAGGAGGAAACAATGCTCGAACTTAAAAATATCTCTATCGAACTCTCTCAAAACGGCCGCCCGCTGGTCGAAAACCTGAGCTTCACGCTCAGCGCCGGCGACAAGGCCGTCATCATCGGCGAAGAGGGCAACGGAAAATCAACGCTGCTGAAATATATATTCGACCCGCAGCTCGTCTCCGGCTACTGCGACTGCGAAGGAAGCGTAATAAAAAAAGGCGTCTGCGCCTATCTGTCTCAGCTGCCCGATCCCGCGCTTGAAGAGCTATCCATGCGCGATTATTTTTCGGGAACGGCATTCTATAAGTACTTTTCAACGCTCCGCAGCATGGGCCTCCCGCCTGAACTTCCCGAATCCGAACAGCTCATGAGCACGCTCTCCGGCGGCGAAAAGGTCAAGGTCCGGCTTCTGAAAATGCTCATGTCGGAACCGGACATCCTGCTTCTCGACGAGCCGACAAACGACCTGGACATCGAGACGCTGGAATGGTTCGGGGACTTCATAAAAAGCCAGCGCCTGCCCGTCCTTTTTATCTCGCATGACGAAACGCTGATCGAAAACACCGCAAACATGATAATACACATGGAGCAGCTGCGCAGAAAAACACGTACACGCGTGACCGTGGCGCGAAGCTGCTACCGCGACTATATCGCTTCACGCCGGGACTCTTTTGAAAAACAGGCTCAGGTCGCCGGAAAGCAGCGCGAGGAACACGAAAAAAAGATGGAGCGCTGGCAGCAGATACACGACCGGGTGGAGCACGAACAGCGCTCGCTCTCGCGGCAGGATCCTCACTCCGGACGCCTGCTCAAGAAAAAGATGAAGTCCGTCCAGGCACAGGCCCGGCGCTTCGACCGTGAAACGGAGGATTTTCTCGACTTTCCCGAAGCCGAGGACGCGATAATAACGCGCTTTGACCCCGGCATCTCCGTCCCCTGCGGCAAAACGGTTCTCGATCTCTCGCTCCCTCTGCTGGAGGTTTGCGGAAAAGAGCTGGCAAGAGACATCCGGCTCTTCGTCAGCGGAGGTGAACATATCGGCATAACCGGACGGAACGGCGCAGGAAAATCAACGCTGCTCGAAGCGATATGGACTCTTCTGCGCTCACGGCGTGACATCACCGCGGCTTTCATGCCGCAGGACTATTCTGAGGTCCTCGACTATGACAGATCGCCGATCGAGTTTCTGGGCGGGCACTGCTCAAAGGAAGAGATCACAAAAGCGCGGACCTACATGGGAAACATGCGTTTTACGCACGAAGAGATGACCGGAAAGACGGGCCGTCTCAGCGGCGGCCAGCGCGCCAAGCTGCTGTTTCTGGACATGGTGCTGAAAAACGCGGATACGCTCATCCTCGACGAACCGACGCGCAATTTCAGTCCGCTGTCGGGCCCTGTCGTGCGGGAAGCTCTCGGCAGCTTCGGCGGCACGATAATAAGCGTGTCGCATGACAGAAAATATCTGGACGAGGTCTGTACCCGCATACTGCTGCTGACGCCGGAGGGTCTTGTCCCTTCCGGCTGAGACAGCCCGCCTGGTGAAAGAAAATAAAAAACGGAGGGAAAAGAATCTTTTCCCTCCGTTTTTTGCTGAAGCGACACAATTATGCCTTGGTCCTTATCTCCTCAAGAGCTCGGGCGAGGAAGTCCCCAAAAGGCATCGCGCCCTCGTCAACGCCGCTGCGGGTGCGGACGGAGACGGT
>CAKSWM010000130.1 GCA_934511545.1 uncultured Oscillospiraceae bacterium
CTGGTGCTGGACATGAAGCCGGCCGGCGGCCTTCTGAGCTGGAACTCATATTCCGCCACCGCCGCTTCATACGGCACGGCGGGAAGCTCGTCTCTCACGGAGCCGATAGCCTCGCTGAAGGACGGCGGCTTCTATCTCGCCGCGCAGATATCCGTGTGCGCGGACGATTTGATAGCCTCCCGCAACCCCAACGCCGTTCTTACAACGCCGGACGGGGCGACGGTCTTTGACAGCGTCGGCGGAAGGCTCGACCCTTATAACAGCTTCGTGCGCACCTATATTCTGGAACTGCTCACGGAACTCGACGCCATGGGCTTTGACGAGGTCATTCTGACAAACCTCTCCATGCCCTCCGTGGAA
Organism: uncultured Oscillospiraceae bacterium; assembly: GCA_934511545.1. Taxonomy (GTDB): domain Bacteria; phylum Bacillota; class Clostridia; order Oscillospirales; family Oscillospiraceae; genus CAKSXP01. The sequence continues at coordinate 361 of CAKSWM010000130.1, forward strand.
TACGTCTACTCCCAGGAGATGGCGTATGAGGCTGACGCCGAAACGGCGATACTGAGCTTTTCCAACTGGCTGATAAAAAACACCGGCGGTCTTGAACTGACTCTCTCCGCCGTCCTTGACGGCAGCGGCTCCGGCCAGAACGAGAAGAACTTTTTCATGATGTTCGACCGCGTCTGCTATCCCTGCGACTCCGGCGATGTTGAGCCAAAGCGCGCCTCCGCGCAGGCGGCGATGACCTCCGGCGACGCCGGGGCCCGCTTCGTTCCCATATCCGCCTCCGCTCCCGAAAGCGGAAGCTGGATAGTCAAAAGCTGATACATCACCGTTCAAAAAGCCCCATGCGGCTGTTCTGCCGCATGGGGTAGTGTTTTTATATGTGTTTCATATATCCAGCGCTGCAAAATAGGCGCGGAAGTTGGCCTGCGTCGCCGTTCCCGGGCGTACACAGTCCCCGATATTGACGACCTCCGGTGCGCAGTCGCGCAGAGCGTCCGCAACGGTCTCCAGCTGGCGCTGTCCGACGGAACAGATAACGGTATCCGCCGCATAAAGGATCTCGTTCCCCTCCGCATCGGCACACACCAGGCCCTCGTCCGTCACACGCAGTCCACGCATACCGGTGTGTATCTCAACACCGTCGTGCTCCATGCGCTCAAGCAGTATCGGACGGTGGCGGCCGTTGGCGTCGGGGCAGACACGATCCTGCATCTCAACGATCGCGACTTTTTTGCCTTCCTCCGCAAGATGCACTGCGGCCTCACAGCCGACAAGCCCTCCTCCGAGGATAACGACGCTTTCTCCCACCTTTGTCTCCGGCTCGGAAAGGTCATTGGCAATGACGACGTTTTTCCCGCCAATGCCCGGAAGCGGCGGCACGATCGGCTCCGCACCGACGGCGCAGACCAGAACGTCGGGCTTCAGTTCCTCGCAGAGCTCCGGGGTCACTTCTGTTCCAAGGCGGATCTCAACTCCCGACTTTCTCAGCTGCGTCTCCCGTACTGCAACGAAAGCAAACAGATCAGACTTGAACGGTATCGCGCGTTCGGCACGCAGCGCGCCGCCAAGCTCTCCGCGCTTTTCGCAGAGCGTTACCTTATGTCCGCGCTGTGCCGCGACGAGGGCACAGGTCAGTCCAGCCGGGCCGCCGCCCGCGATCAGGACGCGCTTCGGCGTCGTCGGGTGCTGGGCAAAATTCAATTCATATTCATGTCCGATCACGGGGTTTAGCGAGCATATGCGGCGGCCTGTGGCCATGCGCTCGCCCATGCAGGTAAAACAGCGGCAGCAGTGAACGATCTCGTCGTCACGGCCGGTGTAAGCTTTTTTCGGCCAGTACGGATCTGCCAGCAGCTGACGCGCCATCTCGACGGTGTCGCACTTTCCCGAGGCTATGAGTTCGTCCATCATCGCGGGATCGCTGAGTGCGCCAAGGGTAGAGACCGGTTTTGTCAGTACCTTTTTCGCAGCCTCTGCATACTGCACCAGTCCTCCGCGCGGTACAAACATCGGCTGATGGGTCTTGTCAAAGGAGCCCTCATGGCTGCCCGTTGACATCTGTATCAGATCGACCTTCGGTTCGACGAGCTTTGCAAACTCCAGCGCCGTATTGAGTCCGTAACCGTCCTCGCGATACTCCTCGGAGCTGATGCGTATCTCGATCGGGAACTTCGGTCCGACCTCAGCGCGGATCGCATCTATTATCTCCAGCGTCAGGCGCGCACGGTTTTCAAGGCTTCCGCCGTACTCGTCCGTTCTGTGGTTGTCCGCAGGCGAGAGGAACTGCTGCAAGAGCCACCCATGTCCGGCGTGTAGCAGTATCATCTCAAAACCCGCTTTTTTTACGAGCGCCGCACCCTTTCCGAATTTTTCGACCAGATCGTGTATCATTTCGGCAGGCATCTCCTCAATAACGGAACCGTTATCGAGAACACATGCGCTGGGTCCGAAACGCTTGTTGAGCTTATTTTTGCTTTTGTCCAGATTATCCGCGCCGGAATGCATACCGCTGTGATTAAGCTCTGCACAGGGGATCGCTCCGTGGCGCTTTATCGCAGCAGCCGTGGTTGCAAGTCCGGGCAGTGCGTTGGGCATGTCCAGCGCTATATTTATGTTGTGGCTTTTTCCGTAAACCGTGTCGACCATACATTCCGATACGGTGACGACAGCGGCCCCGCCTTTTGCACGAAGCTCATAAAATGCGGCCGCCTCCGGAGTCAGATAGCCTTCGGGCGATATATCCGGAAACGCCATCGGTGCCGAGATTATACGGTTTTTGAGCGTTACGCCAGCAATCTTCAGCGGCGAAAAAAGGTGTGGATATTTTCTTTCCATCATATGCTCCTTCCATGTTTTTTATTATTTTAAAACAACCGAAGGCGAATTGCCAATAAGAATTGCGTTATCATTTTTATAACCAACCGGTTATACTACGGACAGCGCCGGAAGCATCAGGAAATCTCACCCTCTCAGATGCAGCATCCGCGCAATGCTGTTACTTGATTGCACTGCCTGCGGGCTGTATGGAAGTGAAATCCCCTTGCTTTTTGTTATACAACACTATATAATATTTTATGGTTGTACCATTATCATCCGATGGTATGCTTATCAGTTAAATCAGCCCTTTTGGGCATTTTGGAGGTATTTCAATGAAAGAAATCTATGCAGTAAGCTGCTGCCGTACGGCTATCGGCTCCTTCCAGGGTTCACTTTCCAACACTCCGGCTTCCGAGCTCGGCGCCGTCGTCGTTAAGGCTGCTCTCGAGCGCGCCGGTCTCAAGCCCGAGCAGGTGGACGAGCTCATGTTCGGCTGCATCCTGACCGCCGGTCAGGGCCAGAACCCCGCCCGTCAGGTCGGCGTCAAGGCCGGTCTGCCCTATTCCGTTCCCGCTTACACCGTCGGCATGGTCTGCGGCTCCGGTATGAAGTCCGTCATCGAGGGCGCACGTGCCATCGGCGCCGGTGATGCCGACATCGTTGTCTGCGGTGGCGCAGAGAACATGACCGCGGCTCCTTACACCGTTCCCACTGCCCGCGGCGGCGCACGTATGTTCAACACCACCATGGTCGACTCCATGGTAAACGACGGCCTTTGGGACGCCTTCAACGACTACCACATGGGCACCACCGCAGAGAACATCTGCGACATCTGGGGCATCACCCGTGAAGAGCTCGACGAGTTCGCCGCTTCCTCCCAGGCAAAGACCGCTGCCGCACAGGCTGCCGGCCGCTTTGACGACGAGATCGTTCCCGTCATGGTCAAGAAGAAAAAGGAAATGGTCGAGTTCAAGGTCGACGAGTTCCCCCGCGCTTCCACCAACCTCGAGTCCCTGGCAAAGCTGAAGGGCGCTTTCGCCGTCAACGCCGAGACTCCCGAAGTCGTTCACACCTTTGAGCCCACCGGCATCCACGAGGCCGACACCGACAAGCACGTCAAGCGCGTCACCGCCGGCAACGCCTCCGGCATCAACGACGGCGCTGCCTGCATCATCCTCGCCTCCAAGGAAGCCGTCGAGAAGTACGGCCTCAAGCCCATGGCAAAGCTGGTCTCCTACGGCCAGGGCGGCGTTGACCCCAAGATCATGGGTGTCGGCCCCGTTCCCGCTTCCCGTCAGGCTCTGGCCAAGGCCGACCTGACCATCGACGACATGGACCTCATCGAGGCAAACGAAGCTTTCGCAGCCCAGTCCATCGCTGTTGCCCGTGAGCTCGGCTTCGACATGTCCAAGGTCAACGTCAACGGCGGCGCCATCTCCCTCGGCCACCCCGTAGGCGCTTCCGGCGCACGCATCATCGTCACCCTCCTGCACGAGCTGCAGAAGCGTCCCGAGGCCAAGAGAGGCCTTGCCACCCTTTGCATCGGCGGCGGCATGGGTGTTGCCACCATCTGGGAAAAGTGCTGAACCCCTGAACGGGACAGGCTCTCCCCTTAATAAGGTTAATTAATTTTTCAACATACGCGGACAGGTCTGCGGAGACCGCGGACCTGTCCCGGGATAAAGAAAGGATGATTCAAATTGGCACAGAACAAGGTCACGACCGTTGAAGAGGCCATCAAGACTTATTGCTTCGACGGTATGACGGTACTGCTTCCCGGTTTCGTCAATGTCGGCGTTTCCGAAGTCCTCATCGAGGGGCTCATTGCCGCCGGAATCAAGGACATCAGCGTCATCTCCAACAACACCAGCGTCCCCGGACGCGGCATCGGCAAGCTCGTCCGCGCCGACGTTATCAAGAAGATCACCTGCTCCCACATCGGCAACAACTCCGAGACCGTTGCCAAGGTCGTTGCAGGCGAAATCGATCTCACCTTCGTTCCCCAGGGCTCTCTGTGCGAGAAGGTCCGCGCCGGCGGCGCCGGCATCGGCGGTATCCTGACCCCGACCGGACTTTACACCCCGATGATGGACGGCAAGCAGGTCGTCGAGTGGGACGAGGAAGCCGGCAAGTTCGTTTTCCTCGAGGGTGAGATTGTTC
>CAKSWM010000131.1 GCA_934511545.1 uncultured Oscillospiraceae bacterium
TTATAGTGGTGCATATAGCGCTTTTCGGTCTCCTCCCAGATCGTGTCGAGCTTCTGGGCGGCGGAGAGCGTGTTGAGCGTTGCAACGGAGAGGACCTGGGTCTGGCCGCGGGTGAACAGGCCGGAGCCGTGGACGACGGGCAGAACGCCGACCTCCGCGGACAGCGGGCGGATCTCGTTCATGGCGCGTCCGTCAACACGGTGGCCCTCGAGCAGCCATGCCTTGACGATCTTCTTCTGGAACTTATAGGTGATCTCCTCGAGATACTTGTCCATCTCGGGATACTCTTCGAGGAACAGTTCGTGCCAGTGGTCGATGAGCTTGTTCCAGCGCTCCTCGCGGACGTTCTTGTCGTCGGTATCCATGGCGGCCTTTGCCTCGTCCATGGTGGCGTCAACGATTTTTGCAAAGAGCTCTTCGTCGAAATCGGCGTGCTCGTAGGTGAACTTGGGCTTGCCAATCTCCGCGACCATCCTGTCGATCAGGTCCAGAACGGGCTGAAGCTTCTCGTGCGCGGCAACGATACCCTCGTACATGACGTCGTCGGGGATCTGATCGCCGCCGGCCTCGATCATGACGACCTTCTCGTGAGAGGCGGCGACGGTGACGGTCATGCGGTTGGTCTCTTTCTCGGCGTGCGTGGGGTTGAAGAGGTAATTCTCGCCGTCCCAGCCGAGGGAAATGGCGGCAATGGGGCCGTTGAACGGAACGTCGGAGATGCAGACGGCGGCTGCGGAGCCGATCATCGCGGTGATCTCGGGGGAGCAGTCGCGGTCAACGGAGAGGACCGTGCAGGTGATGACAACGTCGTTGCGCAGGTCGGAGGGGAACAGCGGGCGCATGGGGCGGTCGATCATGCGGGAGGCCAGAACGGCGGGCAGCGAGGGCTGTCCCTCGCGGCGCATGAAGGAGCCGGGGATGCGGCCGACGGCATAGAGCTTTTCCTCAAAATCGACGGAGAGCGGGAAGTAGTCGATGCCGTCCTTGGGACGGGCGGAGGCGGTGACGCAGCAGAGGACTGTCGTCTCGCCGTATTTGGCGACGACGGCGGCGTTGCAAAGCTCGGCGACGTGTCCGACCTCGAGAGTCAGGGGGCGTCCGGCAAAATCGATGGTGTAGCTTTTTTCGTTGAACTGTTTATGCTTGATTATCATTGACTCAAGCTCCTTTCTTTATCCTTGCGGGAGCCGGCCCTTTAGCACTTGAAGACCGGTCCGCGCAGCCGGGCGGATCTTCAAATACTAAACGGAACAGCTCCCGGTGTTGGCTTGGAAAAACGCGGGGGCTTATCGGGAAGGCCTGTAAAAAAGTGTGGGACAATTATTCGATTGTCCCACACCCTGAAAAAACCTTCTAATTAACCTCAGAAACCGGATAATTTCCGGAAAGCCTGCTTACTTGCGGATGCCGAGTTTGGCGATGCAGGCACGATAGCGCTCGATGTCCTTCTTTGCAAGGTAGTCGAGCAGACGGCGGCGCTTACCGACCATCTTGTACATACCGAGACGGCTGTGGTTGTCCTTCTTGTGGACCTTCAGGTGCTCGGTGAGCTGGGAGATACGCTCGGTGAGGATAGCGATCTGGACCTCGGGGGAACCGGTGTCGCCCTCGTGGGTCTTGTTGGACTCGATAACTGCGGTTTTCTGCTCTTTGGTGATCATTTTTGTTGTGCTCCTTTCAAAAAATCAATACCCGATGGCTTGGTAACGGGCGGAAAGGCTCCGGAAGGTTTTCCTCCGGCTTTGCCCCGAAACCGGGCGCATGGGCCATAAGCCAATCTACTTTATCACATAATGTATTGTTTGTAAAGCGGTTTTTGTGTTTCGTGGTTATTATCGGCATTTTTCCGCGGTTTATTTTCATAAATAATTGCATTATTGACACGGGCGCCGTCCGCGCTGTAAACTAACGCCATGGAGAATTCAGCAAAACGGAGGTTTTTTAGCAATGAGATGGATAGAGGCCGTCGTCGAGACCGGCGGCGAGGATATAGACGAGCTGTGCATAAAGCTCGAATCGCTCGGAGCGGGCGGTATGGTGGTCGAGGATGAGCGGGACTTCAAAGAGTTTCTGGAGAACAACCACCAGTACTGGGACTATGTTGACGAGGACCTGGAGCAGAAGTACGAGGGCGTTTCGCGCGTGAGGTTCTATCTTTCCGATGACGAAGAGGGCAAAAAGATCCTTCAGGATATGCGACTTGCCGGTATAGAGCCCGCGGTCGGATACGTTGAGGACAGCGACTGGGAAAATAACTGGAAGGAATATTACAAGCCGCTCGAGATCGGGCAGAGGCTCGTCGTGGTGCCGGAGTGGGAGGATATCCCGGACGACGGCCGCGTTGCTCTGCGGCTCGATCCGGGGCTTATTTTCGGAACGGGGAGCCACGCGACGACGCGCATGTGCCTTTGCGAGACGGAGCGCCTGACGAAGCCCGGCGACACGGTGCTGGATCTCGGCTGCGGCAGCGGCATACTCGGCATCGCAGCGCTGCTGTTCGGGGCAAAGCTGGTCCGCGGCTGCGACATCGACCCCAAGGCGCCGGACGTCGCGCTCTCCAACGCGGCGCTCAACGGCATCGGGCCGGACCGCTTCGACATTCGCGCGGGCGACGTTATAGCCGACGCGGGACTGCGCCGCGCTCTCGGCGGCGGCTATGAGCTCGTGCTGGCGAATATCGTTGCGGATGTGATAATCCCGCTGTCGGCTTTCGTGCCGGAGTTTCTTGCTCCGGGGGGACATTTTGTGACCTCCGGCATAATCGAGGGCAGGCAGGACGAGGTCGAGCGTGCGCTGCGCGGCAATGGCTTCGATATCGTAAAGCACGACTGCCAGGAGGAATGGCACTGCTTCACCTGCGTGAGAAAGTGAATATGACAATATGATAAAAAGAGGAAGCCGCCTGCGGGCGGCTTCCTCTATCGTTATATTATATCGTATGCCGCGAACATGCCGTCGCGCACAGCCTGCATGATCTTGGCGGGCGTCTTGCAGTCGCCGACGATGCGGGTGTTGGCGCAGGCGGAGGCGAGCTCCGCGGCTTCCGCACTTTTTGCGCGCATGCCGATGGCGTAAAGCACGGTGTCGGCCGGAACATCGATGATCGTGCCGTCCTTCTCCCTGTAGCTGACGCCGTTTTCGCGCACCTCGGTTACGGCGGCGCCGCATTTGATGCTCACGCTCTCGGGCATGAACAGGTCAATGGCCTCGCGGTGGCTCATATAGGCGTCGCGGCAGTAGTCGTCGAGCATCTCGACTACCTGCACCTCACAGCCGTATTTGTCGGCGAGGTGCATCGCGCACTCAACGCCGATCAGGCCGCCGCCGATCATAACGACCTTTTTGCCGATGCTTTCGGGGTTTGAATAGGCGTAAAGCGCGTGGTGAGCGTTTTCGCGCAGACCGGGGATGCCGGGGACGACGGGGTCCGCGCCGATGGCGAGGATGACGGCGTCCGGCTCGAAGCTCTCGATCACGTCCTTTGTGACGTTTATGCCGGTCACGACGCTGACTCCCGCGCGGTAAACGCGGTTGGCCAGATTGTCGCGGAAGCGGCGCATGTCCGCCTTGTGGCAGTCCTCGTCCGTGTACCAGAGAACGCCGCCGAGCCTGTCGCTCTTTTCGAGCAGGGTGACCCTGTGTCCGCGTTCGGCCGCCGTCAGCGCGGCGTACATGCCGCCGGGGCCGCCGCCGACGACAAGGACCTTCTGGCCCGCGCGGCGTACGGGGGGCGCCCACTGCATCCGCAGCTCGCGCATGGAATAGGGGTTGACGGTGCACTGGAAGGTGTCGGCGTGGACGCGCTTGGTCGGGTCGGAGGCCAGCGGATTGAAGCATGAGCAGCGCAGACAGGGCGAGATCTCGTCCTCGCGGCCGGTGGCGACCTTGTTCACGAACTGGGGGTCGGCCAGCATCTGGCGGCCCAGCGCGACGAAGTCGCATTTGCCGGAGGCAATGGCCTCCTCGATCTGTTCGGGACTGTTGAAGCCGCCGACGGCGGTGACGGGGATATTGACGGCCTTCTTGATCGCCTCGGCAAGATCGAGGTTGCAGCCGTGGGGGTGGAACATGGACGAAAAAGCCTTGCTGCGGACGTGGTTGTGGTAAAGTCCGCTCGTCACGTGGATGATATCGACTCGATCCTGTATCATCGCGGCGAACTGTGCGGCCTCGCCGATCTCGAGCCCGCCGGGAACGCGCTCGGAGCCGGAGAGACGGTATTCGATGAGCAGCCTGTCGCCGCAGACCTCGCGGATGCGGTCGAGCACCATCAGCGGGAAACGCGCGCGGTTCTCAAGCGAGCCGCCGTATTTGTCGGTGCGCAGGTTGGTCAGCGGGGAGACAAACTGGCCGAGCAGCCAGCCGTGTCCGCCGTGCAGCATGACCATGTCAAAGCCGTTGGACTGCGCCACGGCGCAGGCCGTTGCAAATTCGTCCGCGACCTCGCGCATCATGTCCTCGTCCATCTCGTCGACGACAACGCCGTCCTCGCGCACGATGGCGGAGGGGCCGATCGGGTTGCGTCCGCTGGAAATGGTCGAGGGGTGGTTGACGTTTCCGATGTGGTTGAACTGGACGGAGGCGACGGCCCCGTGGCACTTGATGCTCTCTGCGAGGACGCCGAGACTCTCGAGGTGGTGAACGCTCATCTGGTTTTCACGCACGAAGTCAATGCTGTGGTCGTGGCGCGCACCGCGGTCAAAGTCAACGAAGGTCTCGGTCACGGTGACGGAGCAGACGCCGCCGCGGGCGCGGGTCTCGTAGCCGTTGATGCATTCCTGCGTCGGCGTGCCGGTCGGCCATACGGTGCGGTCGGTGGTCATG
>CAKSWM010000132.1 GCA_934511545.1 uncultured Oscillospiraceae bacterium
GATTATGTAAACATATTTTTGTGATATTTATCTGTTTTATTATTGCAAATCTTGGATTTATATGTTAAATTAAATAAGCTCAAGCGGTTTATTGGCTTAAAGATATAAATGCTTACCGTATTTATATGTACTATTATGGAGGAAAAGGAAAAATGGAAACAAAAATACGCATTCTCACTGCGGACGCAAACGATGACTATCGATTCTTATTAGGAAAGGCGATAGATGCGGACGGACGCTTTGAAGCGGCAGGCTCTGCCTCAGACGGTATCGAAGCACTGGCTCTCATAACGGAGACCAAACCGGACATTGTGCTGACCGATATCGTTCTTGCAAAGCTTGACGGCATTGGCGTGCTGCGCAGGCTCCCAGAGACCGGCGCCAATCCCAAGGTCATTGTCGTTTCCGGCTTTTTCAATGACAGCATCGTATCTGAATGCTCATCCCTCGGCGTCAATTATTTTGTGCCCAAGCCCTGCGAAATATCCGCTCTTCTCGACCGTGCAGCCTCTGTTGCATCCGGCTCACATCTTCTTTCCGGCGCCGACTCCGACGCAAACGCCGCGTCCCCGCGCCGTGAACAGAGCCTTGAGGCCGTTGTTACGGACGTAATACATGAGATCGGCGTTCCCGCACATATAAAGGGTTACCAGTATCTGCGCGAAGCAATTATCCTCACCATCAACGACATGGAGGTTATTAACGCCGTAACAAAGGTCCTGTATCCGGAGGTCGCAAAGAAATTCGGAACAACGCCTTCGCGCGTCGAGCGCGCCATCCGCCACGCCATTGAGGTAGCGTGGGACCGCGGAGACCTTGAAACGCTCCAGCGCTTCTTCGGCTACACGGTATCTAACGTAAAGGGAAAACCGACCAATTCCGAATTCATTGCCATGATCGCAGATTGCCTCAGTCTCAGAAGAAAAGCCAAAGAATTCTGATCCCGGCTTATTCTGCTGAGCTGTGTCTATATACCATAACTTCAACTAAATCGGCGCTTCCGGGACTCTTTCCTCTCCCGGAAGCGCTGTTTTTTGCTTTCCCGATATGACTGCGCGCCGGAACGATCCTGCAAATTGCAACAACTCATATTGCAAAGTACACGAAAAAAATGTATACTGGTTTTATTATGGAGATACCATCGGTAGAAACCAAACATACACAAAGAAGGAGATCAGAAAATGGCAAAGGATCACGGAACGATATATTGCCCGGCGCCCCCGCTGAGCGACCCCGAATCCAACTTCAAAGGCTTTAATCCAGGGACAACGCTTCTCCCGCGCGGTTATGTCCACGAGGAGGGCGCGCTGCCGCTTCCCTGTGAGATCATAATGGAGCGCGACGTTGCCGTTACCCTGCGCGACGGCGTCAAGATATACGTCGATATCTTCCGTCCCAACACGGACGAAAAGGTCCCCGCACTGCTCAACTCCAGCGTTTTCGGAAAAAACGGCTCATACATAACTCTCAACCTCATCGCGGGCTGGAACAACGTGCCTGACCGCTTCGGCATCCCCAAGGGCACTCTTTCCGAGCTCCAGACCTGGGAGGGCGCAGACCCCGCCTTCTGGTGCAATCACGGCTATGCCATCGTCAACATGGACCTGCGCGGCATCGGCATGAGCGAAGGCGACGCGCATTACTTCGGCAACCAGGACGCCGAGGACAACTACGACGTTATCGAATGGCTCGCAGTTCAGGACTGGTGCAGCGGCCACGTCTCCATGTGCGGCAACAGCTGGCTGGGCATCACCCAGTGGTATGTCGCCGCAAAACGCCCGCCCCACCTCACCTGCATCGCCCCCTGGGAAGGCCACGGCAACATGTATGTTGACGAATATATGCGCGGCGGTATCACCAACTGGGCGGCTGTCCGTCTCAAGATGGGCTTCGGCAATCAGCACACCGAGGATCTTCCCGCCGAGATGGAAGCATATCCCCTCATGAACGAGTTCTGGGAGGAAAAGATCGCCCCGTTCGAGGACATCGTCTGTCCCGCATATGTCGTTGCCAGCTGGTGTTCCAATATCCACTGCCGCGGCACCTTCGAGGCCTGGCAGAAGATGTCGTCCAAGGAAAAGTGGCTCCGCGTTCACAACACGCAGGAGTGGCCTGATTTCTACGACGAGTATCATTCCCAGGATCTTCTCAGATTTTATGACTACTATATGAAGGGCAAGAACAACGGCTGGGAAAACACGCCGAAGGTCCGCATGTCCATCCTCGACCCGGGCGGACGCGACAGCATCGACCGCATCGAAAACGAGTTCCCCCTCGCCAGACAGCAGTTTGAAAAGCTGTATCTCACCCCCGACATGACCCTCAGCCACGACAAGCCCGCGGAGCATTCGACCGTCGTCTATTGCGGCGACGACGAAAAGGGCGTCGCCCGCTTCAAGATCCGCTTCGACAAGGAGACCGAGATCTCCGGATTCATGAAGCTCAAGCTCTGGGTAGAGGCCGACGGAAATGACGACATGGATATCTTCGCCTCCGTCTGCAAGATGGACGCCGAGGGCAAATATGTCTATCATAATGCGCGTCTGCGCCTTTACAACGGTCCTGATGAGCGTCTGCGCGTTTCCCTGCGCGAGCTCGACGAGGAAAAGAGCACACCGGAGCAGCCCGTCCACACCTTCAAGCACCCGCAGAAGCTTGCCAAGGGTGAGATCGTTCCCATCGAGATCGGCCTGTGGCCCACTTCCCTGCGCTTCCATGCCGGTGAGCAGGTCGAGATCGCCATCTCCGGCATGCCGTATGAAATGCATCTGTCCGACTTCCCGGGCAAGACCCTGCCGACCATCAACAAGGGCAGCCACATCATCCACATGGGCGGAGAATACGACTCGCATCTGCTTGTTCCGTTCATTCCTGAGAAATAAAGCTCATTTGTCCGGCTCATCCGCAGCAAACGGACCTGAGCATTAAAAAAAGAGAGACTGCACAGCCCAAACTGTGCAGTCTCTCTTTTTTGGTTTTTTATTTCTGTCCAAGCTGTTTCGTCTTTTCAAAGGCCGCGTTGACAGCGTCAATGCAGGCGCTGCGGAAAGCGCGGTTCTCAAGGGCATGTACGCCGGCGATCGTGCTCCCGCCCGGACTGCACACCTCATCCTTCAGCATTCCGGGGTGGCGCCCTGTGGAAAGCATGAGCTCCGCCGCTCCCGCCAGCGTCTGTGCCGCGAACGTCAGCGCAAGATTTCTGGGCAGACCGCACATGACGCCGCCGTCCGCGAGCGCCTCAATGAACATATAGGCAAACGCGGGACCGCAGCCCGAAACGGCGCTTCCTGCGTCTATCTGTCCCTCGTCGATAAGCGCGATCCAGCCGGTTTCCTTCAGCGCAGAGAGCGCCTCGTCCAGCTGTTCGGAGCTGACCCTGTCGTTGCTGCAGCAGAGCGTCATGCCCCGGCCGACGGCCACCGGCGTGTTCGGCATTATGCGTATGACGGGATATTCCCCGCCGGCCATCGCGCAGATGCTCTCCATGCTGAGTCCCGCCGCCATCGTGACAAGCACGGGCGGGGTCTTTCTCTTTGCCAGTTCCCGCTTTATCCCGGCGAGCATATTCTCCATCATCTGAGGCTTGACGCCCAGAAATATATAATCGCACCGGCGGGCGATCTCCGCGTTGTCCTCGATATGCACGCCGCAGGCATCCGCGAGCGCCTGTGCCTTGGCTGCGTTATGCCCGCTGACCGCGATCTTCTCCGGATCGACCGTTCGCGCGGCCGCTCTGACAAGCGCGCCTCCCATATTTCCACATCCGATAAAGCCCAATGTGTAATCCATAATTCCTCCTCAACGGATCTGACCGTTTCCCTTTACGATATATTTGTATGTGTTCAGTTCCCGCAGCCCCATGGGCCCGCGGGCATGCAGTTTCTGCGTCGAAATGCCCATCTCACAGCCAAGCCCGAACTCTCCCCCGTCGGTAAAACGGGTGGACACGTTCACATATACCGCTGCGCTGTCCACAAGCCTTGTGAACTTTTCGGCATTTTCCGTGTTTTCCGTTACTATCGCGTCGCTGTGGTGCGTGGAATGCCGCGCGATGTGTTCTATAGCCTCGTCCACATCTCCGACGACTTTGACAGCCAGGATATAGTTGAGAAACTCCGTGTCAAAGTCGTTCTCTCCCGCGGGCACTCCGTCGATCACCGCGGCAGCGGCCGGGTCAAGACGAAGTTCCACGGGCGTGAGTCCGCGCATCGTTCTGTCGTCCGTCAGGCGCTTTTTAAGCATAGGCAGGAATCTCTCCGCCGCGCTTTCCGCAACGAGACATACTTCCTCGGCGTTGCAGACGGACGGACGGCTCGTCTTTGCGTTTTCGATTATATCCAGCGCCATGGAAAGGTCCGCACCCCCGTCCACATAAACGTGGCAGATGCCCGTTCCCGTCTGAATGCAAGGCACCTTTGCGTTTTCAACGCAGGAACGTATCAGTCCCGCTCCGCCCCTCGGGATCAGCAGATCGACATATCCGACGGCGGTCATCAGCTCAACGGCGCTGTCCCTGCTCGTGTCCTCTATCATGTTTATCAGGTTTTCGGGCAGTCCGGCGGAAGCGAGACCGCGGCGAAGCGCGGTCACGACGGCGTCGGAGGACCGGAACGCCTCCTTCCCGCCGCGGAGCACACATACGTTCCCGCTCTTGAGCGTCAGCGCCGCGGCGTCGGACGTCACGTTCGGGCGGCTTTCATAGATTATCGCGACAACGCCCATGGGAACGGAAGTCTTTTCGATCACTATCCCGTTAGGGCGCTCCACCCGCTCCAGCACGGCTCCGACG
>CAKSWM010000133.1 GCA_934511545.1 uncultured Oscillospiraceae bacterium
TTGTAACATAAAACCCGGTAATATAGCGTATGATATCCGGGTCGAAGGTCAGTATCGCGCCGATGCCCGCTTTCTTCATCTCCGCCCTTGTACGCTCCTTGCGGTAATTGCGCAGGCGGTCCATATTGATCCTCTCTTCGTAATCAACATTAAATTTTCCGAATGGCATTTTATCAGCTCCTTAATATACTTCATGCTGAATAAAATTATATTAGTATCGCTGATAAATGTGAAATCACTGATCGGCATTTCAGTTATAACCAAAAGTTATAACAAAAAAGCTCCCTCATCAGAGGGAGCTTTTTCCGTATCATTAGTCTTATCTTACTCTTCGTCCGTGTTGTCGTCGTTCTCTTCTTCGTCGTCGATGTCCTCGATGCTGTCGAAGTCGAACTCCAGCGTCTCGCCGCAGTTAGGGCAGGCGATCGCACCGGTGAGAAGAACATCCTCGTCGATGGTGATGGTGTTGTCGCAGGCAGGGCAGGTCACTTCGTAAAACACGGGATCTTCGTCGTCCCAGTAGTCATCCCCGTCGTCGTCATCGTCCTCATCCCCGTCGTCGTCATCGTCATAATCCTCGTCGTCGTCATCGTCATAATCCTCGTCGTCAACGAGATAATCGGTAATGTCGTCAACCTCGTCATAGAGCTCGTCCAGATCTTCGCCGATGTCATTGACAGTGTCGGTCAGCTCGTCCAGATCATAGGCAATATCCTCGAGAACGTCGATAACGGCGTTGAGAAGCTTGGCTTCTTTGGTTCCGGCCTCTACGCCGAGTCCCTCGGCAAGGCCCTTGAGATATGCAACCTTTTCTGCAGGTGTCATGATAAATATCCTCCTGAATCAGCCCTTCGCGCGCTCAAGATACTCGCCGGAACGGGTGTCGACCTTGATTTTGTCACCGGGGTTGATGAACAGAGGCACCTTGACCTCCGCGCCGGTCTCGAGAGTGGCGGGCTTTGTAACGTTGGTGGCGGTGTTGCCGGCGAAGCCGGGATCGGTCTCAGTGACCTCCAGCTCGACAAAGTTCGGGGCCTCAACGGCAAAAACCTTGCCCTTATAGGAGCTGACGGTGCAGACCATGTTTTCCTTGACAAAGCGGAAGCCGTCGGACAGCTCGCTCTTGTCGATGGGCTCGAGCTCATAGGTCTCCGGGTCCATGAAGTAATACAGATCGCCGTCGGCATAGCTGTATTCCATGTTTCTGCGCTCAACATAAGCGTTTTCAAACTTTGCGGTGGGGTTAAAGGAAGTTTCGACAACAGCGCCGGTGATGACGTTCTTCATCTTTGTGCGGACGAACGCTGCGCCCTTGCCGGGCTTGACGTGCTGGAATTCGACGACCTGCATGACCTGGCCATCCATCTCAAAAGTGACGCCGTTACGGAATTCTCCTGCGGAAATCATAGTTCGGTTCCTCCAATTATATAAGAATATAAAAAGTTAATGTTCAGCCAAAATATTTTACACTACATATATTATATTTGCAAGAACTTTTTATTTATTGCCGAAAACACAGGGCTTCCGGCGCACCGGTCCCCAAAAGCGCCGCGGCTGATTTTTTCGCTGTCATAAAAAAACTCGATTTTTTTCAAAAAAACTCTTTACAAACCGAAAAGAGTGTGCTATATTAATTTTAGTAATAATTCTTATTATTAAAACATGAGGTGAAAGAGATGCAGACGGCAAGGAAAAACAGCCGAAAGCGCCAGGCAATATTGGACGCCCTTCGTCAGACGCGCGAGCATCCCAGCGCCGAGTGGCTGTACGCCCGCCTCAAGCCGGAATATCCGGATCTCAGTCTCGGCACGGTTTACCGCAACCTGGCCCTTTTCAAAGAGGAGGGAATGATCATCAGCGTCGGGACCGTAGACGGTCAGGAAAGATTCGACGCGACGACGGAACCGCATACCCACTTTGTCTGTACCGGCTGCGGGGCCGTCATCGATCTGGATGTTTCCCTGCCCGATCCCGAGAGCTTCGGCGAAGCGTGTCGGCTCGCTGGCTGCGAAATGCACGGATACCAGCTGAATATCAGCGGCCTGTGCGCCGAATGCGTAAAAGCACGCAAAAACGATTGATCCTGCCGCCGGGCGGCAGATATCATAAAAAATCACAAATTAAAAAACTATAATTTATATTATTACGGAGGAAAAAAATTATGGCGAAATATGTTTGCAGCGTTTGCGGTTATGTTCATGAGGGCGATTCCGCTCCCGAGTTCTGCCCCATTTGCAAGGCTCCAGCTTCCAAATTCATCGAGCAGACCGAGCAGGTCACATGGGCTGCCGAGCATGTTGTCGGCGTTGCCAGCGGCGCCCCCGAGGACATCATCGCCGATCTTCGCTCCAACTTTGAGGGCGAGTGCTCCGAGGTCGGTATGTATCTGGCAATGGCTCGCGTCGCCCACCGCGAG
Organism: uncultured Oscillospiraceae bacterium; assembly: GCA_934511545.1. GTDB lineage: Bacteria > Bacillota > Clostridia > Oscillospirales > Oscillospiraceae > CAKSXP01. The sequence continues at coordinate 2,417 of CAKSWM010000133.1, forward strand.
GGCTATCCCGAGATCGGTCTTTACTGGGAGAAGGCCGCCTATGAAGAGGCCGAGCATGCTGCCAAGTTTGCCGAGCTTCTGGGTGAGATCGTAACAGACTCCACAAAGAAGAATCTCGAGATGCGTGTCGAGGCCGAGAACGGCGCCACCGCCGGCAAGTTCGATCTTGCAAAGCGCGCCAAGGCCCTGAATCTCGACGCTATACATGACACCGTGCATGAAATGGCAAGGGACGAGGCGAGGCATGGAAGAGCTTTCCAGGGGCTGCTGAAGCGCTACTTTGGTGAATAAAACAGTGCTGAAAACGGGTGCTTGATCTGAGCCGCACGGCGGTTTATAAACGCCTCGAACTTTTGACAGGATAAAATTTAAGGGAGCGGACGAAGATCCGCTCCCTATTTGCGTTATTTGATCATACAGGAATCCGTGGTATAGCGTTCGCTGCTTGTAAATGTGAACTTGACAGTGAATGTGTTTCCTGAGCCCGAAATTGTATATTCCTTATGCTCACAGAACTTGGCGGTGGAGGGCGATTGCAGTTGTCCCTTGACTATCTTTTCGGCAATTACTTCTGCGTCATATTCATCGTGTCCGTATGTATCTGTTTTCTTCTTGGAATAGTACGCTGTAACTGCCGAGTTGTGGGTTATCACATCCGTGCTTTGCGAAATATGCTCCACGTATTCGCTCACATTATCGATATATGCTTCGATCTTGTGGACCGAGGCCAGCGCCTTATCCATGGTGCTGCCCTTGACAAGCAGAAACGGCGTGACCGAAGTCACGCCGTTCCTTAATAGTTATTTGGTTTTGCTCAGACTCTGCGCCTGTTATTTGCTGTAACGCATGAGCATGGTCGCAAACTGTGCGCGGGTCGCGCTGCCCTTCGGCTCGAGGCCGGTGCCGGTGCCCTGGATCAGGCCTTCGGCAACCGCCCACTTGACGGAGTCAAGCGCCCAGGCGGAAACGTTTCCGGCGTCTGCGAACGACGACAGATCGTCCTTCGCGCTCACGCTCTTGCCGGTGAACTCGGCATAGCGGTACAGGAATGCTGCAAGCTGCTCACGGCTTACGCTGGAGTTCGGGTCGAACTTGTCGGCGGAAACGCCCTTTACGATGCCGTTGGTGTAGCCCCAGATAACAGCGTCATGATACCATGCTCCGGAAGCGACATCCTTGAACGGATTCTCGGAGGAGACCGCCGGGGATCCCGCCATGCGGTAGAGGACGGTCACGACCATTGCGCGGCTGGTGACGGTGTTCGGCGCGAAGGAATTCGCGGAAACGCCTTCCATCAGGCCCTTCGTGAGCACATAGTCGATTCCCTCGTGGTACCAGAGGCTGGTGTTGACATCGGCGAACTTGGTAGACGGGCAGTTTGCGCCGCCGTCGCACTTGTCGCCGGGCTTGGGATCGTCAGGCTTGGGATTGGTCGGCTTGGTCGGCTCGGTCGGGTTCACGATGATGACCGGTGCATCAACAAGCTTGACGGTGACATCCTCGGAGGAGACGGTGAAGTTGTCGCCCTCTTCCTTCGTGGTCACGGTGACCGTGGTGGTATCCGGGCAGGTGTCCTTGTCATAGGAGAACACTGCGGTGCAGACCTTGCCGTCAACGGCGGTCTCCGCCGCGTAGGCCACAACGATCTTCGCGTTGGTTTCGTCGGCATTCCACGCATAGTAGGCGACCTTGCCGCCCTCGATGCGCTCGAAGGTGAGGACAGAGGCGTCATACTCGACCTCGATGAGGCCGTTGGTGGATGCATCGGCTTCAACGTCGAGGTATACACGCTCGGTCTCGCGCACGCCGACGCCTTCGGTCTCGCCGGTCACAGGAGTCTTAACGACATAATCCTTGACGCTGACGTTCTGGACCTCTGCGTTCTCGGGCTTGGAAGCTGGCTCGGAAGCAGCGTTCTCGCCGACAAAGCTGATACGCTCTGCTTCGACTTCGGCAACGGACTCGGTGCTGTTGGTGAAGGCACGCATGGTGTAGTTATCTGCACTATCGTTGGGAGCAACGCTCAGCAGCGAGCAGGGCCATACGTCAGCGCCGACGTCGCCGAGCAGACTTGCGGCAAAGGAGTTGCCATCCTCGGCCTCTTCCAGGATATAAAGCTGGTTGGTATCGCCGGTGAAGTAGCTCAGATAGAGGTTGTTGTCATCGCCCATGACCATGGAGCCAAAGTAGTGATTGTCATAGACGGGGAAGCTCTTGTCAAAGCCGGTAATGTCAAATTTAGGCGTCTTAAAGTTCAGCTTATATCCGGTGTCTGCATTCAGTGCAGTTATCCAGAGCTGATTGGAGTCATCCGTCAGATAGAAGA
>CAKSWM010000134.1 GCA_934511545.1 uncultured Oscillospiraceae bacterium
GGAAGAGGGCTCAAAAACGCCTATCTTGATAACGCTGGAATCGGCCTTTTCTCCGCCGCAGCCGGCGCAGACTGCGAGCAGCATGACCAGTGCCAGGAGCATAGCAAATGTTCTTTTCATTATTTGATCTCCTTTCGATCTCTTCAATTTGTCTTGTCCCAAGCTGTGTACGCGATGCGCGGACAAATGTTCTTGTAGGTTACTTTTGGGATTATAACGCATATTTCTATTTTATGCAATAAGTATTTTGACCATTTTTGGAGGTGCGAATGCGGCTGTTGTCGTCATTATTGTGAATTAGGCAGGATAAACAGTCACTTATGACAAAACCAGGACATAATAAAACCCATGCAGAGCATATCGCTCTGCATGGGCCTATGAATAATTATTAATTGTTTTGCCTCATTTAAATATAAACGGACTGGTCCGCCAGGTCGCGCCGCCGCCGCGCTCGGCTTTGGCGGGATAGCCGAGGACGTAAAGGTCGTCCGCCGAGCACTCGATAGAAAACAGAGCACGGTCACCGGCGGAAAGGGTTTTTACGGCGGCGGGTTTGGTTATGATGGGAATATGAGAGCTTGTCCCCACGGCGCGCAGTATATCGCAGCCCTTTGATGTCGCCGCCAGCACGCGCGCGTAGGGCGGCGTTCCGGCTGACATGCCGCGCCCGACGCCGAGCGCCGCGCACATGGACAGGCGGCGTATGCGGGACATGGCAAAGCGCTTTGTCTTTGCCGCGGCGTATATGGAGTCGAGAGAGCTTTCGTCGCATACCGCGCGCATCAGACGCCGGCCGAGACCGTCTCCCTCGTCCGGAAGATCGTCATAGACGGCGCTGCTCAGCATGCGCAGCCGCGATATGACCGCGGTCTCCAGAGAGTCGGTAAAAACGGGACCTCTGCCGTTGTGCGCCTCACGCATGAACACCGCTGCGGCTTCGCGGGGCATAAGGGAATATGCATCGGTGCCGAGCCGGAGCATGCCGCGCAGTTCTGACGCGGAGCGGAACTCGTCGCGGGAGGCTTTGCGGTCGTGGCCCGCGCCGCTGCGCTTTATCGACACGGGGGTCATGTTCAGCCGCTGTTCCAGTATCGCCTTGAGGTATTCAACGGCGAGGATGTTGTTCGGCATTTCGAGAAGCCTTGCGCTGTCGCCCAGCTCCTGCTGGATAACGTTCTGACGCACGGCGGCATAGGGACGTTCTCCGGAAGAGGCCGCTTCCTTTATCCGCTTGTCCAGCGCCGGATCGACGAGCGCCGCGGCCAGCCGCTCCAGAGGCTCTATGTCGCCGGTCTCGCTGCCGAAGCTGAGATGGGTCACGACGCCCACAGCGCCGAGAAGCCCGACTGCGCCGCGTGCGAAGCCCTCGGCAGAGGCGAGAGACCAGGGCAGCGGCAGCTCAAAAACAAGGTCGGCGCCGCAGCGGACAGCGGCTTCCGCGCGTGCAAATTTGCTGAAAACGGCGGGTTCGCCGCGCTGAACAAAGTTTCCGCTCATAACGCAGACGACGGCAGGATCCCCGCCGGCTATCCTACGGCTTTCGGCGATATGATGCATATGGCCCATGTGAAACGGGTTATATTCTCCAATGATACCGACAACGTTCATAATTTGCGCCTCCTTGTAAAAAACTCTTGCGTTTTGCGTAAAAAGTATTAAAATACTTTTGTCTATACACTTTTATTTTACTCCTTATAGAACTGTTTTACAATAGAAAGGAATAGTTATTATGAAAATCTTGGTCATCAATGCCGGCAGTTCCTCTCTCAAATATCAGCTGTTCGACATGGACAACGAGCAGGTCCTTGCAAAAGGGCTTTGCGAGCGTATAGGTATCGACGGTCACCTCAAGCATACTCCGCTTGTCGGCGGAAAGCCCGTGTTTGACGAGGATATCGCTCTGCCCACCCATTCCGAGGCTATCGCCGCGGTCATGGACAAGCTCATGAGCGCCGAATACGGCGTTATTTCCAGTGCGAGCGAGATCGGCGCTGTCGGCCACCGTGTCGTTCACGGCGGGGAGAGCTTTTCCGCGTCTGTTCTTATCACAGACGCGGTTATGAAGGCATTGGATGACTGCATTCCCCTTGCGCCGCTCCATAATCCAGCCAACATTACCGGCATCAACGCCTGCAAGGAAGTCCTCGGCGATATTCCCCAGGTCGCGGTTTTCGACACCGCGTTCCATCAGACCATGCCCGGCAAGGCATATATGTACGCCGTTCCCTATGAGTATTATGAAAAGGACAAGGTTCGCCGCTACGGCTTCCACGGAACCTCCCATCGTTATGTTTCCGCCCGCGCCGCCGATATGCTCGGCAAGCCCATCGAGAGCCTGAAGCTCATCTCCTGCCACATGGGCAACGGCTCCTCCATCTGCGCCATCCAGAACGGCAAGAGCGTCGACACCTCCATGGGCTTCACTCCGCTGGTCGGTCTGCCCATGGGCACCCGCTGCGGCGATCTGGACAGCGGTGTTCTGCAGTTCCTGATGGACAAGTACGGCTACAGCATCGACGAGATGCTAAACATCCTGAACAAGAAGTCCGGCGTTCTGGGCGTTTCCGGCGTTTCCAGCGACTTCCGCGATCTTGACGCCGCCGCCGAAGAGGGCAACGAGCGCGCCAAACTCGCTCTCGACATGTTCAACTACTGGGTCGCCAAGGACGTCGGCTCCTATGCCGCCGCAATGAACGGCGTTGACGCCATCATCTTCACCGCCGGCGTCGGAGAGAACAGCGCCAGCACCCGTGCCGGTATCTGCGAGTATCTGACCTACCTTGGCTGCGAGCTGGATCCGGATGCCAACAGTGGACGCGGCAAGGAAGCCGTTGTCAACACTCCCGACAGCAAGGTAAAGCTGCTTGTCATTCCCACCAACGAAGAACTTGTTATCGCCCGCGATACCAAGGCTATCGTAGGCTGACGCAGATATAAAAAATAAACCCTTATCTTCCCGTTGAAGATAAGGGTTTATTTTTTATATTTTTTCATAAAAGATATTGACAAAGGGGAGTACAGGTATTAATATATGAGCAGATGTTCAAATGAACAATTGTTTGGTGGGAGGTCATCGCAATGAAAAAGGTATTCAAAATGAAAAATCTCGACTGTGCAAACTGCGCGGCAAAGATGGAAAACGGAATAAAGAAGCTCGAGGGAGTCAAGGAAGCTTCCATCAGCTTCATGACTCAGAGACTCACGCTGGAAGCCGACGATGCACAGTTCGACGCCATTGTCGAAAAGGTGGCTGCCATCTGCCGCAAGGTCGACAGCGACTGTGAGATCGTGAGATAAAGCCATGACAAAAGGTCAGAAGAAAGATTGCATCCGCATTGGCATCGGAGTCGTTCTGCTGCTGTGCGCGCTTGTGATACCTGTGGAGCAGCGGTACATAAAGCTCCTGCTTTTCCTCGTCCCTTACTTTGTTATCGGGGGCGACGTCCTTCTGAAGGCGGCAAGAAATATTCTCGGGGGACAGGTATTTGACGAGAATTTTCTCATGACCGTCGCAACGATCGGTGCGTTCTGCCTTGGCGATTATACCGAGGCCGTCTCGGTCATGCTGCTCTACCAGATCGGAGAACTGTTTCAGGACTTCGCTGTCAACCGCTCGCGTCAGTCGATCACCGAGCTTATGGATATCCGGCCGGATTATGCCAATATAGAGCGTGACGGAGAGATCGTCCGCGTCGATCCGGAGGAGCTTGCCGTCGGCGATGTGATAATCGTCAAAGCGGGCGAGAGAGTGCCTTGCGACGGCGTTGTCACCGAAGGCACGTCGCAGCTGGATACGGCGGCGCTGACGGGAGAGAGCCTGCCGGTAGACGTATGCGAGGGCAGCGAGATAATCAGCGGTTCGGTCAATATGAGCGGACTTCTGCATGTGCGCGTGACAAAGCTGTACGGTGAGTCAACGGTGGCCAGGATACTGGAGCTGGTCGAATCGGCGAGCGATAAAAAGGCGCGCACCGAAAACTTCATAACGCGTTTTGCGCGCGTTTACACCCCGGCTGTGTGCATAGCGGCGCTGCTGCTCGCCGTTGTACCTCCGCTGTTTGTGGGCAATTGGGGCGGATGGATACAGCGCGGACTGATATTCCTTGTTGTGTCCTGTCCCTGCGCCCTTGTGATCTCCGTTCCGCTCAGCTTCTTCGGTGGCCTTGGAGGCGCGTCCAGGAAGGGCGTTCTGATAAAGGGCAGCAACTATCTGGAGATGCTTGCCGACACCGGCATTGTCGTGTTCGATAAGACGGGGACCCTGACAAGCGGAAGGTTCTCCGTCACCGCGATACACCCGCAGACGATGACAGAGGAACAGCTGGTCGAGATAGCGGCGCTTGCCGAATGCTCGAGCACGCATCCCGTTGCGCAGTCTGTCGTCGCCTATTACGGCAAGACGCCCGATATGGGCCGCGTTACGGATATCACCGAGAAAGCCGGCAACGGAGTTATGGCCGTTATCGACGGCAAGACCGTCCTTGCGGGCAACGAGCGTATGCTGCGGTCGGAGGGAATAGAGCCTCACCCCTGCCACATCGCCGGAACGATCATACACATCGCCGTTGACGGCCGGTATGAAGGACACATCGTGATCTCCGACACACCGAAACCGGATTCCGCCAGCGCGATAACTCAGCTGAGAGCTCTTGGCGTCCGCAAGACCGTTATGCTGACGGGCGACAGAGAGGCGGCGGCAAAGGGCGTTGCCGAGACGCTGGGC
>CAKSWM010000135.1 GCA_934511545.1 uncultured Oscillospiraceae bacterium
CTGCCTGCAGATCGCGGCGTCCTCTCCCCGGCCGCAGGCGGCGCGCCGCGCCATTGCCTGTCTGGAGATCCTGGCCGAGCTCGGCCTTGTGTCCCTGCATCAAAAGCTTGCTTTCTCTTATGCACTCAAGAGCGGAGCACTCCGGATGGTCAAGCAGAATATATACCGCCATCCTGTACCGGTATGCCGCGATGATACCGGGGATGAAAAACAGCATCGACCAGAGCGCAACGAATACGCTCATCAGAATATTGAGCCACAATACCCTGAAAAACATTCCGAACGGGTCAAACAGATTGCCGTAGGCCGGTGCGCGGTGACGCACCGCGTTGAGGCAGAACAGGCTGTAGCCAACGCCGAGGATCGTGGACATTATTCCAAGCGCCAGCACGATTATCGAGGCGGCCGGCGTGATCTCTATCTGCGGCAGAATAAACGACGTCTCGCCGTTATACACAGCCGCCAGCAGCATCTTCAGCTGCAGTATCTCTCCGCTGAGCTTTGCGCTGAGCAGGTCCAGCACATATATTATCAGAACATATACAAGCGTGACAAGAATGACGTTCGGCTCTGTCTGTTTTATATCGATTTTTGCATTCGCTTTCAGCGCCGCGCGATTAAGCGTCATACATGGTCCCTCCGTTTCTGGATAGTTTATGTATTTTTTTGTATTATATCAGCCTGTCGGGCAAAAATCAATGCCATCAGGTGCACGTCAACGGGTTTTTCGGGGGTTTAGCCTGCTTTTTTTGCACTTGACATAACGCACATCTGAGTGTACTATATATGTGCTAATTAACTTTACATAGTCACAACATCTTGTGTTTTGCGCCAGCATACAGAAATATAGGAGGAACAGGGATGACACTTACAAGTATTGTCAAAAGAGACGGGCGTACCGTTCCTTTCGATAAGCAGAAAATAGCAAATGCTATCGTAAAGGCCTTTGACGCGACCTATAAGCCCGGTCAGGAGGACGTTGCCGGGCGTCTCGCGGACGAGGTTTGCTCCACTCTTGAGGTCGAGGGCATCGAGACGCCCGAGGTCGAGCATATACAAGATATAGTGGAGAAGGTCCTTATGGACAACGGATATGTCGCCACGGCCAAGGCATACATTCTCTACCGTTCCGAACGCAGCAAGGTGCGCGAAATGAACACCCGGCTCATGCATACCTATGAGGAGATCACCTTTTCCGACGCAAAGGATTCCGACGTCAAGCGTGAAAACGCCAACATCGACGGCGACACCGCGATGGGCACTATGCTCAAGTACGGCTCCGAGGGTGCAAAGCAGTTTTATAACATGTTTGTCCTCAAGCCCGAGCACGCCAAGGCACACACCGAGGGCGACATCCACATTCATGACCTCGACTTCTACACGCTCACAACGACCTGTACCCAGATCGATATAGTAAAGCTCTTCAAGGACGGTTTCTCCACCGGTCACGGCCATCTGCGCGAGCCGAACGACATCGCCTCCTATTCCGCGCTGTGCTGCATAGCGATCCAGTCCAACCAGAATGACCAGCACGGCGGACAGAGCATCGTGAACTTCGACTACGGCATGGGCGACGGCGTTAAAAAGACCTTCAAGCGCCTGTACCGTCAGAATATCGCCAAGGCGCTCATGCTCTGGCACGATATCGACGATCCCGAGGATCAGGTAAAGGAGATCATCGCGGAGGTCGAAATGGAAACCGGACTTTATCCCTGCATTGAGGGCATCGAACCCTATCAGGAGGCTGAGCTGCCCAAGCTCATCGCCGCGTTCGGCGACGAGGAGGGCATGAAAAAAGCTCAGAAGGCAGCCTATCACTATGCATATAAGGAAACCGACCGCGCCACCTATCAGGCAATGGAGGCCTTTATCCACAATCTCAACACGATGCATTCACGCGCCGGTGCACAGACCCCATTCTCCTCCATCAACTACGGCATGGACACCTCTCCTGAGGGCCGCATGGTCATGAAAAACGTAATGCTCGCCACGGAGGCCGGCCTTGGAAACGGTGAGACCGCCATATTCCCCATACAGATCTTCCGCGTCAAAAAGGGCGTTTCCTGCGACCCCGGCGACCCGAACTACGACCTGTTCAAGCTTGCCTGCCGCGTCAGCGCCAAGCGCCTGTTCCCGAACTTTTCGTTCGTCGATGCCCCGTTCAACCTCCAGTATTACAAGCCCGGCCATCCCGAGACCGAGATCGCATACATGGGCTGCCGTACCCGCGTTATAGGCAATGTTTATGATCCCACACGCGAAATATGCAACGGCCGCGGCAACCTCTCCTTCACCACCATCAACCTTCCCCGTCTCGCCATCAAGGCAAAGGGCGACCTCAACGCATTTTTTGAGGATCTCGACTCCAAGATGGAGCTTGTCATCGACCAGCTCATGGAGCGTTTTGCCATCCAGGCCAAAAAGAAAGTCAAAAACTATCCCTTCCTCATGGGTCAGGGCGTCTGGATAGACAGTGAGAAACTCGACTGGAACGACGAAGTCGGCGAAGTTCTCAAGCACGGCACGCTCACCTGCGGCTTCATCGGCCTTGCCGAATGTCTCAAGGCACTCATCGGCGTTCACCACGGCGAGAGTGAAAAGGCACAGGCTCTCGGCCTTGACATCATCGCCCACATGCGCAAGCGCATGGACGACGAGTGCAAAAAGACCGGCCTCAACTTCTCCCTGATAGCAACTCCCGCGGAGGGTCTTTCCGGCCGTTTCGTTAAAATAGACAAGCAGCGCTACGGCATCATTGAGGGCGTAACGGACAGGGATTACTATACCAACAGTTTCCATATCCCCGTCTATTATCCCATCACCGCCTTTGAGAAGATCCGCAAGGAAGCGCCGTATCATGCCCTGACAAACGCCGGTCACATCAGCTATATCGAGATGGACGGAGATCCGACCGACAATCTCGAGGCTTTTGAGAAGATCGTCCACTACATGGGTGAATGCGGCATCGGCTACGGCTCAATCAACCACCCCGTTGACCGCGACCCCATCTGCGGCTTCAACGGCATCATCAAGGACCAGTGCCCCGGCTGCGGACGCACAGAGGACGACGGCGTTCCCTTTGAACGTATCCGCCGCATCACCGGATACCTTGTCGGCACGCTCGACCGTTTCAATAACGCAAAGCGCGCCGAAGAGCATGACCGCGTTAAGCACGGCATCAGCGACATAAAATAAACGCGCGTGTCAATTTTACCGCGGCATCTTGAAATACGGATGCCGCGGTTTTATACTGTTTTCACGGCAAACTAAAATAACTGGAAGGTTATCACCATGAAAAAAAGAGCTCTCTCCTTTTTCCTTGCGCTGCTGCTCATCGCATTGCTGGCTTCTTCCGCCTTTGCCGACGCTATCATCTTTCCGGACAACTCCTGGGACGTGGATTACTATGTCTATGTAACGACGCCCGACGGCGGCCTGAACATGCGGGAAGGCCCCGGAGTTGACTATGCGCTGATAACAACGATACCGGATTATGAGCGTCTGCATGTCCTTGTTGAGAATTCAGGCAGCTGGGGATACGTCCAATACGGATACAACTACGGCTGGGTATATCTCGGTCAGACATCGAGCGATCTTTTCAGCCTTGGCACCGCTTCTGATTACTATACCTATGTTGTCTCACCCGACGGCCATCTGAATATGCGCATCGGTCCAAGCTCAAGCTGTGACCTTATTCTGGGCATACCGACAGGGACACAGATACACATAACCCGCGAGTGCTCCGGCTGGGGACTGACCGGCTACAATAACTTCAGCGGCTGGGTATATCTCGGCGAGACCTCGACAGCGGCCCCGACAACGTCTCCGGCCGCATCTCCGGCGCCTTCCCCAACGGACATCCCCAGCGCGGCTGCGCCGAAGCCGGTCGGTTCTCCGACTCCCTCTACATCCGCTCCGGAAGCTCCGACTGTATCCGGCAGAGACGATACCGTCAAGGAAACCGCTCCCGCTTCCGCTGTCAAGTCCCCGTTCTCCGCAGACAGCCAGAGAGCCGAAACCGAAAGCCCAAAAACCAGCTCGTCCATATCCAGTACGACGATACTTGTCTCCATACTCGGCGGACTTATAATCATTCTCGCGGCGCTGATCATCTTCATCGTGCTGCGCCATAAATAGAAACGGAAGTGAATTGCACAATGAGAATCGCAGACTTTGTCCAGGACTCCATCGTCGACGGGCCCGGATTCCGCTTTACCCTGTTCACACAGGGCTGTCCCCACCACTGCGAGGGATGTCATAATCCCCAGACACACGATCCCAACGGCGGAAAAGAGGTGTCCGTCGATGAGATAATCAGGATCATGCTCTCCAACCCGCTCACCGACGGGCTTACGCTTTCCGGAGGAGACCCGTTCTTCCAGCCGGCGGATTGCGCCGCTGTCGCAAAGGCCGCAAAAGCCCACGGGCTCAATGTATGGACATACAGCGGCTGGACATTCGAGCAGCTTCTGCGTGACGGGCGCCCCGGTGTGCGCGAGCTGCTTGAGCTTACGGATGTACTGGTGGACGGGCCGTTTGTTCTGTCTCAGCGCAGTCTTTCGCTCAAATGGCGCGGCAGCCGCAATCAGCGCCTTATCGACGTTCCAAAAAGTCTCGAGCTGGGCGAGCCCGTACTCTGGGAAAAACCCGGCGATTGAGCTGATATAAAGGTATAAGGAATAAACCCCCGGGACACTTCATTTT
>CAKSWM010000136.1 GCA_934511545.1 uncultured Oscillospiraceae bacterium
CAAGATAATACTTATGAACCCCGTGACGTCGATAATAATCAATGTCGTCGCCATTCTGATCTACTGGTTCGGCGGACGCATGGTCGGTTACGGGACCCTGCTCGAGGGCGAACTGCTGGCCATAATAACCTATATGGCTCAGATCATGGGCAGCATTCTGATGTTTTCCATGGTCATGATGCAGTACACCCGCTCCCAGGCCTGCGCCACCCGTATTCAGGAGGTGCTGGACGCCGTTCCCGACATACAGGAGAAGGAAGACCCCGTGTCCGTTTCCATGGACGAGCGCCGCGGAGAAGTCGAGTTCCGCGGTGTCAGCTTCAAATACTCTGCGACGGGCACAGGCGAAAAGGTGCTGCATGATGTAAGCTTCAAGGCGGAGCCCGGCGAGACCGTTGCCGTCATCGGAGGAACAGGCAGCGGCAAATCTTCACTTGTAAACCTTATACCGCGCTTCTATGACGTTATGGACGGCCAGGTGCTCGTGGACGGCGTCGATGTGCGCGACTATGACATTGAGAACCTGCGTGACCATATAGGAATGGTGCTTCAGAAGAATCTGCTGTTTTCCGGCTCCATACGCGAAAACATGCGCTGGGGCAAGGAGGATGCGACGGACGAAGAGATATGGGCGGCGCTCCGCTGTGCCCAGGCGGAGGATTTTGTCAGGGCGATGCCCAACGGACTTGACACCGACATCCTTCAGGGCGGCGTCAATGTTTCCGGCGGACAGAAACAGCGCCTGTGCATTGCCCGCGCGATAATCAAGCATCCGTCGATACTAATAATGGATGACTCTACCAGCGCTGTCGATTCCGACACGGAATCCCGCATCAGAGGGTCGTTTGACGCCGAACTGGGACGCTGCACAGTGTTTATCATCGCTCAGCGTATAAGCTCCGTGGTTTCTGCGGATAAGATAATCGTCCTTGATGAGGGCGGGATCGAAGCCATCGGAACTCATGCCGAGCTTATGAAAAACAGTCCGGTGTATCAGGAAATATATTATTCTCAGCAGGAGGGGGTGCTTGGCAATGCTTAAAGAGACCGAAAGAGTCGTGCCGAAGGACAATATCTTCAAGTGCCTCAAGCGCATAAGCAGGAGCATGGTGGACACGATCGACGACAACAGCGACGATCTCTATAAGAACCGCGGCGGTCCCGGGCCGGGAAGAGACTACCGCAAGCCCAAGGATATAAAGGGAACGCTGCTGCGCATACTCGGATATGCCGTCAAGAACAAGCTGCTGTTCGTGGGCATACTTCTGCTGATGGCGCTTGCCTCCGTGCTGTCGCTTGCCGCTTCCTATCTGATGAAGCCGATAATCGACGACTTCATAATCCCGCAGATAACCGCGGAGACAAAGGACTTTACCGCGCTCGGGATACAGCTTCTCAAGCTGCTGGGCATTTATCTTATCTCCGCCGCGGCGACATATATCCAGAGCCGTGCGCTTATAAACCTTGCGCAGAGAGCGGTTGGCAATATCCGCCGCGATCTGTTTTCCAAACTTCAGGATCTGCCGATCACGTTCTTTGACGCACATACCCACGGCGAGATCATGAGCCGCTTTACGAACGACGCCGATAACGTCCAGATGGCGCTTGAGCAGGGCATGACCCAGATTCTCAGCGGCATAATCACGTTTGTCGGTACTGTGATCCTGATGCTTGTGATAAGCTGGAAGCTGTGCATCGTGACGTTCATCGTCGTTGCGGTTTCCATTTTTACCGTAAATAAGCTCGGCTCCTTCAGCAAGATCATGTTCAAAAAGCAGCAGGTTGCGCTTGGCCGCATGAACGGATACATCGAGGAGATGACGGATGGCCTGAAGGTTGTCAAGGCCTTTAACTATGAACAGCGCGCGATCGACGAATTCGACCGGCTGGACGAGGAATACCGCGAGAACGCCATAATGGCGAACTTCCTTGGTATGATGCCGATGCCCATACTCGGGGCGCTTATGAACCTATGCTATGCGGTCACGGCGGCGATAGGCGGCGCCATGGTCATGACCGGCACGTTCACGATCGGTTCGCTCGGAGTTTTCCTCAACTACACAAGGCAGATATCGATGCCGCTGAACATGATATCCAACCAGATAGTCAACCTCATGAGCGCCGTTGCCGGCGCGGAGCGCGTGTTCTCGATCATAGACGCCGACCCGGAGACGGACGAAGGCAGGGTCACGCTTGTCACCGCCGTGCTCGGCGAGGACGGCGCGCTGACCGAGACCGGAGACGGACGCCGCACGGGCAAATGGGCGTGGAAGATACCGAACGATGACGGCAGCGTTGAATACCGCGAGGTCAGGGGAGATGTCCGCCTGAACGACGTATACTTCAGCTACGTTCCCGGCAAGCCCGTTCTCAAGGGTATATCGGTTTTCGCAAAGCCGGGGCAGAAGATCGCCTTCGTCGGCAGTACCGGCGCGGGCAAGACGACCATCACGAACCTGATAAACCGATTCTATGAGATCGACAGCGGAACTATAACCTTTGATGGGATCAACATAAAGGACATCCACAAGGCCGGACTTCGCCGAAGCCTTGGCATAGTCCTTCAGGACACCAACCTGTTCACGGGAACCGTTATGGACAACATTCGCTACGGCAAGCTTGACGCAACGGATGAGGAGTGCATTGAGGCGGCAAAGAGCGCAAACGCGCACGGCTTCATCTCCCGTCTGCCGGACGGATATAACACGTGGATAACAGGAAACGGCGGCAACCTCAGCCAGGGCCAGCGGCAGCTGCTTGCGATCGCAAGAACGGCGGTTGCGAAGCACCCCGTTATGATACTTGATGAGGCGACCAGCTCCATCGATACCAGGACCGAGAAGCTGATCGAGAAAGGCCTTGACGCATTGATGGAAAACAAGACGGTTTTCGTCATAGCGCACAGACTGTCCACGGTGCGAAACTCGAAGGCCATTGCGGTCATCGAGCACGGCGAAATAATCGAAAAGGGCAGTCACGAGGATCTGCTTGCGCTGCATGGCCGGTATTATATGCTGTATATGGGTCAGCACGAGCTGGACTGACGGCCCGACCGGATAGGATCGGACTTGTCCGGACTTGATTTTTAACGGACAAAAAAGAGACCGAACATATGTTCGGTCTCTTTTTATTTATGTTTATACGTTTTTTCGATCAGGCGACAGACCTGTTCGCCGGTGCGGACCTGATGGACGTGCTTGAGGAGGTCAAGCATTTTGTTGGAATATGCCCATTCGTTATCGTACCAGGCAATGAGCTTTACAAAAGTATCTGAAAGCGCGACGCCGGCCTTGGCTTCGAAGATGCAGGTGCGGTCATCGGTTTTGAAGTCCGTTGAGACGACATGCTCGTTGACATAGCCGACGATGTTCTTGAACTCGTTTTCAGAGGCGTCTTTCATCGTTGCGCAGATGTCTTCGTAGCTGGCGGGGGTTTTGAGACGCACGGTCAGGTCAACGACGGAAACATCGGGAACGGGAACGCGGAGCGAGGTGCCGGTCAGCCTTCCCGCGAGCTCGGGTATGACCTTGCCCACGGCTTTTGCGGCGCCGGTGCTGGTCGGGATTATGTTGTCGAAGGCCGTGCGGCCGAGACGCCAGTTCTTTTTGTTGAAGCCGTCAACGGCGGCTTCGGAGGCGGTCACGGCGTGGACCGTCGTCATAAGGCCCTCTTCAATGCCGTACTTGTCGTTTATGATCTTTGCCATGGGGGCAAGGCAGTTGGTCGTGCACGAGGCGTTGGAGATCATGTCGAGGTCAGGCGTGTATGTTTTGTGGTTGACGCCGTAGACGAACATGGGGGTGTCGTCTTTGGAGGGGCCGGAAAAGATGACCTGCTTTGCACCGTTGTCAAGGTGCGGCTGTGCGGACTTGCGGTCAAGAAACTTGCCGGTGCACTCAAGGACATAGTCAACGCCCAGAGAGCCCCAGTCAAGGTTGGAAGGATCGCGGCTGTCGAGGAGAAGGATGCGCTTTCCGGAGATGATAAGCGCGTCGTCGTCGTCGTAGCTCACATCGCCGTTGAATCTGCCGTGGACTGAGTCATATTTGAAAAGGTAGGCGAGCTGTTCCGGCGTCTTGTCGGGAGCGTTGAGCGCAACAAATTCAAATTCGCCGCGTTCGATACCGGCGCGAAAGGCAAGACGGCCTATACGGCCAAAGCCGTTGATGCCAACTCTGATACTCATTTTGTGAATTCCTCCATATAGTTTATAACCCGGATGCCGGGCCCGTTATTTTATCCTGTTAGATTTTATCGCGTTTTGTCATCCACGACAACATCAATATCATGATAAAACACGTATTTTGCCTTAAAAGGCTAACTAAATATTGCACGTTCCGGTGCGTGAAGTGCACAAAAAACTAAATTCACGTGCAAAATACGAACTGATATACGGTCGTTACAATACATCATGACGTTATGTTGTCTGATATATACGGAATGAAGGATAAAGCGGTTTCTACAAAATTCGACATAATTCGACAAAAATCGTTGTCCAAAAGAAATGAATCTGCTATGATGGATAAAACACGATAAAATGCAAATCCTACCATCGGAGGAGGCCATGACCATAGATTATTTAAATTTCGGTTCGATCTTTGACGCATCCGGAGAGGCTGTTTTCGGTGTCGGAGACGGCGCGGTGAGGT
>CAKSWM010000137.1 GCA_934511545.1 uncultured Oscillospiraceae bacterium
TCTTTACGGTCGGGAGCTTGATATTCAGGATCGCTCCGATCTCGGCGTTGCTCTTGTCGGCGCAGATCAGCCGCAGGACCTGAAGTTCCGCCGCCGTCAGCTCTTCGCCTGGCGGCAGTGGCGGCTGTAAAAACGCCGGATAACAGGACGCCTGCATCCGCACGGCGCTCATAAGACGGCTGCCCCATTTGCCGTCTTTGTCCCACGGAAGCGTCTCCAGCAGCGGAAGCGCCGCATTCCCGTACATGCTGACAGTACGGATGAAGGAAAACTCCCTCGCGGCGTCCAGCGCCGCCGTCAGTCGCTCCTGCCATTCCCTTATTATCCTGCCGTTACAAAGCGATAGCACAGAGCATATCCAAGTGGATGCCGTCAATGTGCCGCTGACAGGCCAGACAATACGTTCTCAGCGGCGCGAGCGTCAAAAGCGCGGCGTCCGGTCTGCCGTCCGCAAGCTCCGCCATTGCCTGGGTCAGGTACTGATATCGTTTCATCACATTCAGCTGCTGCGGGTCCTTCGGCGCCTTTTCCCGGTACCAGTTTTCCGCAGTGTCCCTGTCACCGGTTTGCAGCGCGATACGGCACAGCATCGCGTCAAGGTTCGGAAGAAATCTCTTTTGCCCCTTCTGCACAAAGCGCGTCCGCAGAAGCTCCAGAGTGTGACGCGCGTCATCTGCGCGTCCGGATGCAAACTGACTGCGGCTCAAAAGCCCCACAGCGGCAAACTCGACGTCTGGCGTTCCATTTTTCCGTATCTCCTGGATCCGGGCCATCATGGAGAGCATTCGGGCGGAGATATCTTCCCCCTTTTCGAACTTGCTCTCCGCCAGCGCAATGTCCGCAAGTCCGAAGCAGTCCTTCCCCAGCACGGCTTCCACGGGGACGCGCAGCATCTGATAGAGCAGGTCGTCCCGCCTGCTCCACGCGGAAAAGTCCTTTCCGCCGTTCATAATGCCGGGCAGCGTGCTGGTAACGGAGAAGGGCGGGAGCGAGATATCCTTGCTGCACAGCAGGCGGAACACGGCTGGGAACGTTTCGATCAGCGTTTCCACACTCCGCTGAGGCAGAGCAATATCCAGCCACGCCAGACGGCTGCGGGCCTGCCTGCCAGCTGCGTCCTGTCTTCCGCGCTGCTCGGAAAAGCGCCTCAGCTCCTGATACCAGCGCTCGGAGCACTCGTAATCGGCCGCCAACGCACAGAGCATGCTCATGCCCTGCATCAGCGCAGGTGATGCCAGGATTTCAGTCTCCGGCAGACTGCGGTAATAGATCTCCATCTCGCTGTAATGTCCCATGCCGGGGTGAAGCTCCGCGTTGCGTATCAGCAGCTCAGAGACCTTGGAATGATCTCCGCCCTTCGTATAGCACTCCAGCGCGTGAGCGTAGTCCTCTTTCAGTTCGTAGTACAGGCCGCCGCGGTTAAAAAGCGCCCTGCGCTTTTCATCGGTATATTCCCGCTCCAGCTCCCAGAGCAAAAACGATCGGAACTGGGGCCAGAAGCTGAAATGCTGTACATCGTCAAAGCGAAGCATGGTGGTGTTGCTCAGCAGCCACTCCAGCAGATCAGCGGAGCGGGGATCGCCGCTCACCATCCGCGCCATTTCCAGATCAAAGCGGTCAAAGGGCGCAAGCTCCAGCAGAAAGCGCCGGTATATGTTCGCCTCAAAATACAGAAAAACCTGCCGGCGTGCCTGCGCCACTATCTCCTGGCCAAACGGCTTCCCGCCGGACATGCACTGAGCGGCGATGGCCACGCCCAGCGGGTAGCCGATGGATCTCTTCAGAATTTCCCCGGTCTCGTTTTCCGTCACGGCAGTCCCGCAGGCGGCAAAAAGCCTTCGGATGTCATCGTGATCGAAAAAAAAGATCCTCCGCTGTCAGCACGGTCATCAAGCCCGTATACTGAAACGCCATCAGGCAGCCGGGCGGTGTACCGCGGGAAAGCAGTACAAAACGTCGCTCCGGGTTCGAGCGGATCAGCTCACAAAGAGCCTGCTGTTCCGGCTCATCCTGCATGAGCTGAAGGTCGTCAATCAGCAGAATATCCCAGCCCTGCGCCGTTGGTGGGATAACGCAGTCCGCATTTCCCATACTCAGACGCAGCACATTCCTCCCGCGCAGCAGAGCCTCCGCCAGAGCGGTCTTTCCGAAGCCGCAGGGAGCACTGAAAAAAAGAATGCGTCCGCTGCTCATAAATCTGTCGAATTGTCGTTGGACAGAGGGTTTTATGATAATGGTCCCGGTCATTTTTCCCCTCCATTTGATGCAGAGTGAAGCATTCCCGAGGGGGGGCCTATCCCCCGCGGGACCGGGGTGTCTCCCCGGTCATAAGTCTTTCGACACGAATCCCATTTATATTATATATGTCCGCTCCGAAATGTAAATCATCCCAAAGAATGATGCGGAATTATTTGTGCTCTTGCCTGATCGCGGGGTCCGTTCCCAAACACCGGAGCAGCCTGTAATTCTCACGCCGCAAAAGAAGAAAGCGGCATGACCAAAGTCACGCCGCTTCCGCGAAAATATATATTGCTTCCCCGCGGCCGCTCAGGCAGGATGCTGTTTGGCCGCTGAAACGCAGCGTCCGCCGGGGCGGCGCATATCCGCTTTGCACGGGCTGTTCAATCGGCATAGAACCGCTTCAGAAAATCCGCAAATTCGCCTGCCGCCGCACTCATTTCCCTGTAACGCTGCCGTGAACACAAAACATCGTATGTGAGCGGAAATCCGTTCTTTGTTACAACGGCACAATTTATGCCCTCCGTCATTCCGGGGCTGCTTTCGGAAAGAAAACGGTAATAATCCCGCGAAAGCACCGTCACTCCAAATCCGCTGCGGACAAGTCCCAGCGCCAGCGCGGCATCCCCGCAGTCAAAGCAGAGATTTCCGCTGAAATTAGGGCTGGCATATACGGCGTCCAGCCTGTGATAGTTTTCGACCTGGATAATACGCATGTCCCGTATCTCCTCGACCGGTATTTCCGTTCCGCTTTTTCCCCCCAGCAGAACAAAGCCGTCCGTATACAGCTTCCACACCTCGATCACCGGGGAATGCGCACTCTCGGGAGAAAAGACAAAATCCGCGCTCGAGGTCTCGCAATAATTCTTGATTTCCCGCGCAGACAGGCGTTCCTCCTCAACATGCAGCTCCGGCCGTTCCGCGCAGAACGCATAAAGCGCGCGCGTTATGAGGCCGTGCTGAGTCGTTCCGAAACGCAGCGTCTCCGCCTCCGGTTTTTTCAGCGCCTCAAGCCGCTCACGCGCGTTTCCGATCTCCGCAAAGATCTTATCCGCATTCTCCAGAAAGAGTTCCCCCGCGCGATTGAGATACAGCTTCCCGCGCTCTCGTTCAAAAAGCTGAGTATCGAGATCCGTCTCCAGAGCGGATATCGCCCGGCTGAGTGCCGGCTGGGTTATATGAAGCTCCGACGCCGCGGCAGTCATATTTCCCGTGCGCGCCAACGCACGAAAATAGTCTATCTGAAACAGTTCCATGCCCTCACATCCTTTTTAATATTTTATCACATTTTTTCGAAGAGGTCGATATGCAATGATTATTATTAATCGGATCATAACACTAAGGTATTGGACACGTACGGGGCGGAAATGATAAAATCAACAATAGATATTAGTTAAAGAAAGGATGACAACACATGAGCCACAGCTTCGAGCATCTGCTGTCCCCTATAGTCATACGCGGGCACGTGCTTAAAAACCGCATGATCTCTTCGAGCTGCCTTCCGCATTTTTTGCAGGGGCCGGAGATATTCCCCTCGGAATCGATCATAAGCTTTGTCGAAAACATTGCGCGGGCGGGTTCCTCGCTCGTTACTATCCCCGACAGGTTCAACAACACGCGGCATATGCCCATGGAGGATATAAAGCGGGGCCCGTGCTGGGATCCGACTGACCCCAGTGTTGACAATTATCTGAGCGCGATGGTGGAGGCCGTACATTTCCAGGGTTCGCTCATCTCCGCACAGCTCTCAAAATTTCAGTCCATTCCTCATGATGTCGGCGTTTATGAGCATATGGGTGTCTACCGCCCCCAGATGATGCTCGACCTGGATGATCCCGGCCCAGGTGTACCCGTAAGCGAGGGACCCTTCGCTCCCGCTCCCATAAAGGCAATGAACCGCGAACAAATGGACGCGGTCATAGACGAGATATCCTCCCGCTGCGCATATTACAAGAGCGTCGGATTTGACGCCGTGTGCCTGCATTTTGCTTATAACTATAACGTTCTCGCCTGTTTCCTGAGCAGCGAGACCAACAGGCGCACCGATGAATACGGCGGAAGCGTTGCAAACCGCGCGCGGTTCCCGCTTGAGATCGTGGATGCAATCCGCAAAACCTGCGGCGAGGGCTTCATCATCGAGCTTCAAGTCAGCGGCGACTGCATGCCCGAGGACGAATTCATCGAGTTTGCAAGGCTCTGCGAGGGGCGCGCCGATATTCTCCAGCTTCGTCTCAACGATATGGACAATTCTCACGCCACCTCATACAACTACAACGGTTCTGATATTCCGCCTACGCTCAAATTCGCCGAAGCCGTCAAAAAGGCCGGCGTAAAGATACTCACGGCTCCCAACGGCGGCTTCCACGATCCGGAGATGAACG
>CAKSWM010000138.1 GCA_934511545.1 uncultured Oscillospiraceae bacterium
CAACAGAATGATTAAGCGAAGGAGCGAAGTGTGATCACAGGGCAAATTAAACGGAGCGGTCAGGGGGAGACCGCTCCGTTTGGCAATTTAAAGACGGGGAAAAACCGGACATGAGCCCCGATCCCCCTGGCGTGTGAATAAGGCGATGCGGTAATTGCATTGCAGGTATACAAAAAATGTAGTAAAATCATCCTGTATTTCGTATACATATCACAAAAGACGAAAGGATGATACGGCATGACAGACATAGAAGCAAAACTCAAGGAGTTTGAGGAAAAGTACGAAGCGAGGATAGCCCGCCTCGAGTTGGATCTGGCAAAGGAAAAGGCCCGTTCCCAGATACAGAACTGCATGGGCCGCTATGCATACATGCACACCGGCGGCAGACACACCGAGTGCATGGAGTGCTTCGCGGTAGGGGATCCCGACCTGTCGATAGAGATCGGCCCCAACGGAAAATACGTCGGACCCGACGCCGCCTACCGTGTATATCATCTCGGACATAACGCGGGAGAGGGCAACCGCCTTGGCTTCATGGCGGAGCATACGCTTACCACTCCCGTCATTGAGGTCGCGGACGACCTTCAGACCGCAAAGGCTGTCTGGATAAGCCCGGGCCATGAGACCGGTCTTGATCCCGAAACCGGAAAACCCTGCGCCCAGTGGATGTGGGGCCGCTATGCGATGGACTTCAAGTGCGTCAACGGCGAGTGGAAGATCTGGCACTTCCAGATGTTCGGTACCTTCCGCACAGACTTTGACACCCCCTGGACGGAGACCGAGCCGTGTGACCGCCGCCTGAAGCTTTTCGAGGAAAAGGCGGAAACCGACGAGGATGCACAGGGCTTTGTCAGCGCTGCCGGAAAGGCCGACTTCCCGACCACCTTTATGGAGGAGTATGCTCCCGACCGCGCAATGAAAATGTGGCCCGCGCCCCCCGAGCCGTATGCCACCTTCGAGGGCACCCGTTCCATGGTCGGCGCTCCCGAAAACTACGTGTACCCCGGCTGATATCCCGAATAGGATCCACCCCCGTGCATTTGCTGCACGGGGGCGTTTTTTGCCCGCGGTCATTTCACCGCCGGAAAAAACCGCGCCTGTACCTGCAGGACAATGGCATTTATCAAAGAACCATATAAATATCCTTCTTGTTATTGCCCGAAAAGCATGATAAACTTCAGATATACTGAATGAAAAGGAGAAATTTCATATGAGCGAACCCCTGTTTAACAAGCTTGAGCAGATATGCTTTGTTGTTGGGGATCTGTATAAGGCCATGGATCTCTTCATCGGATACGGCATCGGCCCGTTCAAGATCATGCGCTTCGGCGACGCCGGCGACGGAAACGCAAACACCGTCTCCATTGAGAACGTGAAGCTCCACGGACGCGATACGGGTACATACTCGATAATCGTGGGACTCTGCATGCTGCCCGAGAGCGGTGTTGAGCTCGAACTTATACAGCCGCTGACAGGGGAGAGCATCTTTGCCGAATATCTGCGGGAGCACGGCCCCGGAATACAGCATCTGTCCATCAGCCACGTTCCCTTTGACGAGGCGATAGCCCGCATCGAGGCAACCGGGCACGAGATCAGCCAGATCGCGACCGTCGATACCGTGGAGACCTGCGTTTTTTCCGACCATCGCGATGTGATCGGTTCCTATCTTGAGCTGCACAAGCGTCCCGAGGATTTCCAAATGCCCGACATCGAGGATGAATACTATCCCGAGGGCGGCGTCATGCCCGAGGGTGTAACGCCCATGTTCTCCGAGTTCAACCAGCTCGGCATCGTCGTCGAGGACATGGACGAGGCCATACACAGGCTCAACGACGATTACGGTATCGGCCCGTGGATCATCATGGACTTTGGAGATACCGGACGCGGCGATAACCACGCCTCCCTCGACAACTGCCGCAGAAACGGCGAAAAGACCGAGGATTATTCACTGCACGGCGCGCTGTGCAACCTTCTCAACGTCCAGCTTGAGATGCTCCAGACCGTGAAGCACGGCTCCGGACACGAGGAACACTTCAAAAAGCACGGCCCCGACATACACCATGTCTCGCTGACCCAGCTCCAGAGCTATGAGGACTGCGTTGACCGCATGGCAAAGGCCGGAAACGACGACTGCTGGACCTGCAATATCGATGTTACCGAGACCTGCAATATGTGCTTCCACGAAACTCTGGGCATTTTCTTCGAGACGCACAAGCGCCCCGACCCGTTTGTTCCGCCCGAGATAGAGATCGAGACCTATCCTGCCGGGCTTGACCTGAAGCTGGAGGTCAAATAAAGTGGAAAAACTTGGATTTATCGGCCTTGGCATCATGGGACGGCCGATGGCAAAGAACCTGCTTCGCGCCGGATATGAGCTTCTCGTAAACGACGTGAGCGGGGCCGCCGTCGCGGCCGTAACGGACGAGTTTCCGGGCGCAAAGTATGCCTCGGCTGCCGAGATAGGTGAAAAATGCGATATCATCTTTACGATCCTGCCCACCGGAGCCATCGTCAAGAGCGTTCTGTTTTCCGAGAGCGGAGCGGCCTCCACGCTCCGGGCCGGTTCGCTGGTCATAGATATGAGCAGCGTTACCCCCGGCGAGTCCCGCGAGTGCAGCGAAAGGCTTGCAAAGCTCGGCGTTTCCTTCCTTGACAGCCCTGTCAGCGGCGGCGAGCCCGGCGCGATCGACGGGACTCTGGCGTTCATGGCCGGCGGCGAGAGGGAGAGTTTTGAGAGAGCAAGACCGTATTTTGACGTTATGGGTTCGTCCGCAACTCTTGTCGGCGGCAGCGGCAGCGGCTCAGTCGCAAAGCTGACGAACCAGGTGATAGTAAACCTGACGATCGCGGCCGTGTCGGAGGGCTTTGTGCTCGCGGCAAAGGCCGGAGCAGACCCGGAAAAGGTCTGGCAGGCGATACGCGGCGGCCTTGCAGCCAGCGCTGTGCTGGATGCGAAGATACCCAAGATAATGGACCGCGATTTTGCACCCGGCGGCAAGATATCGATAAACCGAAAGGATATCGGCAACGTTCTTTCCGCCGCGCACGAGCTGGATGTTCCCGCTCCGCTGTCGGCCCAGCTCTACGAGATAATGCAGTCTTTGAAGGTGGCCGGACAGATGGACGAGGACCACGCATCCATCGTAAAGTATTTCGAGCGTCTGGCGGATGTTGAGGTAAAGCGCGGAGGGAGGGCGGAATGAGCGTTGGGCGTATCCCGTTTTCCGAGCTTGAAAAGCTGCCAGCGATACCGGAAAAATACCTTGAGTGCACCGAGGGACTGTCGAAGAGCGGAAAAAAGATAATCGTTCTCGACGACGACCCGACCGGCACACAGACCGTCTGCGCCACGCCGGTGTATACCGATTGGGAAGCGGATACGATAGAGCGGGCCTTCCGCGACGCGGAGCATCCGATGTTCTATGTGCTGACCAATTCGCGCGGACTGACCGCAGCCGAGACGGAGCCGGTGCACAGGACGATAGCGGAGAATATCGTTGCCGCGTCAAAGAAAACGGGCCTTGATTATGTGCTCATCAGCCGCAGTGACTCAACTCTCCGCGGCCACTATCCGCTTGAGACGCGCGTTCTGCGCGAGACGATAGAGGCCCTGTCGGACAAGCGCTTCGACGCGGAGGCGATCTGTCCCTTCTTCCCGGAGGGCGGGCGCTATACCGTCGGAAACGTGCACTATGTCAGAGAGGGCGATGAGCTCGTTCCCGCCGGCGAAACGGAATTTGCGCGGGACAAGACCTTTGGCTATAAAAGCTCCGATATGCGCGAGTGGTGCGAGGAGAAGAGCGGCGGCGCGGTAAAGGCCGGCGATGTTCTCTGCATCTCGATCGAGGAGGAGCGCGCCTGCGATACCGCGGGCATAGCAGAAAAGCTCATGCAGGTGAGAGATTTCGGAAAGGTCGTCGTCAACTGCGCGAGCTATGCCGATCTGCGCGTGTTTGCCGAGGCGCTGAATACGGCGGCGGCAGCGGGCCGGGGCTTCATGTTCCGTTCCGCCGCGGCTGTGCCGAAGGTGCTCGGCGGCATTCCGGACAGACCGCTGCTGAGCCATGACGAGCTTGTTGACCGCAGAGGCGGCGGGCTCATAATCGCCGGATCGCACACCGCAAGGACGACCAGTCAGCTCGAGAACCTTAAAAACTCCGGCCTTCCTGTGACTTTTGTGGAGTTTGACCAGCATCTGGCCGCCGTCCCCGGCGGACTGGAGGGCGAGACGGCGCGTGTCGCCAGTCTTGCGGGCGAGCTTCTGCGCAGGGGAGAGAGCGTTGCCGTCTGCACCCGGCGCGAGCGGTATGATCCGCCCGGAGACAAGGAGGAGCAGCTGCGCGTGTCGGTCGCGATATCCTCCGCGCTGACGGCGGTCGTTTCGACGCTGACGGAGCCTCCCGCCTTCATAATCGCAAAGGGCGGCATCACCTCCAGCGACGTTGCAACGACGGCGCTCGGCATCCGCCGCGCGATGGTCATCGGACAGATCAGCGCCGGCATACCCGTCTGGCGCGCACCGGAGGACAGCCGTTTTCCCGGCAGCGCATATGTCATCTTCCCCGGCAACGTCGGAACGGAGGATACGCTGACCGAGTGCGTCAGAAAGCTGATGG
>CAKSWM010000139.1 GCA_934511545.1 uncultured Oscillospiraceae bacterium
AGGCGGGACTTGAACCCGCACGCCCGGAGTGAGCACTAGAACCTGAATCTAGCGAGTCTGCCAATTCCACCACTCGTGCACATTCGGAATACCCACTAATAATAGCACTTTGGCCTTCCTTTGTCAACATGATTTTTTCCAAAACGCTTAAAAAAACGTACCGGGGAGGCCCTCCCCGGCACGCTCATATCGTCAGCGAACCATTCTCATCCTCGAGAAGTATAAGCACTCTCTCCTGCTCTCCGCTGACTGCGTTCACATACACGATATACTCTCTTTCGTCCTCCGTGCGGGAAACAAACTCATAGCAGAGCTTCTCCTCTGTGTTCGTCGGTATCAGGACAAGCCGCGAGCCGGTCACCTCCAGCTCCGGCGCGACCATCTCCAGCGCCTGTTCCTCGCTCACGGCGGTCTCCGGCAGCTCGCGCTCATGATGACAGTTGAGATATCCTCTCGCCTCATATGAGCAGATCCCGCCGGTATCCGCCGCCACGCCGACCTTTATGAGGTCCGGATAGCATATGACGCCGTCCTGCTCGAAGGCAAAGTTCACCGTCACGACGTTGCCCTGTCTTATATAATAGCTCTCGGCGACATCCGAAAAGCCGCGGCGCTCGAGGAAGCGCCGGGCGTTCTCGACGCACTGCTCCGCCGTGAGATCGCCGCTGCCCGGCTCACGCGAGCCGACAAAGCCGATCACCTCTCCCCCCTGTTTGCTGACGGCAATGGTAAACTCGTTGTCCTGCACTCTCGCGGAATAGTACCATGCGGGCATCGCGCCCTCGCACGCGCCGTTGGGATACACTCTCCCCTCCGCCGTGCCGAGGAACTCCGCCGCGAGGCTCCGGCCCTCTGTCTGGGAAACGGAGTCCCGGTTTTCCAGCATTTTGGGTCTCTGCTGCTTCAGATGTTCCGAAAACGGCCCGTCATAGATGAGCGTCGGGAGTTCCGGAAGCTCGCTGTCCATACGTTTCATGCCGTCGCTGAGCTTCTGCGGGAGCTGTGTGTCCTCGAGCGCGTCAAGACGCGCTTCGGACCGGATAAGCTCGTCCATCGTCAGAATGCCGTCGGACATGTCCGCCTGCATCTGCGAGACGTTCTGCGCCAGCAGCGTCGCGGTGTCGGACAGCGAACGCAGACTGCCGCGCTGCTCATCCGTAAGCCCTCCGTGAGCTGCCTGGCGCGTCATTGCAAGCGCATAGTCGCCGACCCTGCTTATAAATCCGGCCGTCTGCTCCAGCTCCTGCGTTGAAAACGGAAGGACTCCAAGCGCCATCTGTGCCGTCATCGCCTTGCTGAATATCTCCGCGCACACCGCGCTCTCCGCCTCCGCGCCTCTTGTGTAGATACTCTTTTGCAGCGCGGTATCTATTTCAGACAGGCCCGTCCGCAATTCGGAAAATGCATGCTGATAATTCATCGCGGCGGTATTCTCAAGTATTTCCGCGCGCTTATATGAACCGTAGGCAAACACTCCGAGCGTCACGACCGCGGCGATAAGCAGCGATATCGTGAAGATCACAGTTTTTCTCTTCATAAAAAACACCTCTTTTGGGACTAGCTTTCCCAAAAAAGGTGTTTTTTCGTCTGGAATTTATTTCACTTTTTCAAGACCGAGACGCAGCCGGCGCAGGCACTCGTCACGGCCGAGGATCCAGCATAGCTCGACGGCTCCGCCGGGCGTTACCGTGCGTCCGGTCGCGGCGATGCGCACGGGCCACATGACGGCAGCGTTCTTTACTCCAAGCTTTTCCGCAAGGGCGATGAGCGCGTCATGTATGCCGTCCTGGGTCCATTCGGGCAGGGCTTCCAGCGCGGCGATCGCGTTCTCGAGCATCACGGCGGAGCTCTCTATCGTGGACTTCGACTTCTTGTGGACGAAGAGCTCCGCATCGTATGCGGGCAGCGTGTCGAAGAAGTCGAGCTTTTCGGGAATGTCGGAGAGCTTTTCGCAGCGCTGCTGGAGCAGACCGGCGATGGCGCCCGCGTCATATGCGGGATCGGTGACAGCCTGTCTTATATACGGCTCGGCTATCTTCGCAAAGTCCTCCGGGCTCATCGCGCGGATGTATTCGCTGTTGAAATAGGTCAGCTTTTCGATATCGAATATCGCCGGAGATTTGGAGATGCCGGAAATATCGAAAACCTCCGCCAGCTCGCGCAGGGAGAATATCTCGCGCTCTCCGCCGGGGCTCCAGCCGAGCAGCGCAACATAGTTCACTACGGCGTCGGTCAGATACCCCTTTTCGATCAGGTCTTCATAGGACGGGTCACCGTGACGCTTTGACATCTTGTTGTGGGCGTCACGCATGACGGGAGAGCAATGGACATACTTCGGTATATCCCAGCCGAAGCCCTCGTAGAGCAGGTTATATTTCGGCGCGGAAGAGAGATACTCTGTGCCGCGGACGACATGGGTTATGCCCATCAGATGATCGTCAACGACGTTTGCGAAATTATAGGTCGGCAGGCCGTCGCGCTTCATGAGCACCTGATCGTCCAGGCTGTCGTTGGGAACGGTTATGTCGCCGAATATCTCGTCGTGGAAAGTGGTCGTGCCCTCGTGCGGTATGAGCTGGCGGACGACATAGGGCTCTCCCGCCGCGGCGCGCGCGTCCGATTCCTCGCGGGACAGGCAGCGGCAGGGATCGTCGTGCTTTTCAAAGCTCTCCTCCGTGGATTCCTCCGCCTTTTCACAGAAGCAGCGGTAGGCATGTCCGCGCTCGATGAGAAGGTCGGCGTACTGCGCATACAGCGCGCGGCGCTCCGTCTGGACATACGGACCGACGGGACCTCCCACGTCCGGACCCTCGTCGTGGTCAAGACCGCACTCGCGCATGGTCCTGTATATCACGTCCACCGCACCCTCTACAAGGCGGCCCTGATCCGTATCCTCGATACGCAGTATGAACTTTCCTCCGCCGCGGCGGGCAATGAGCCATGTATAAAGCGCGGTACGCAGATTGCCGACATGCATATAGCCGGTCGGGCTGGGCGCAAAGCGCGTTCTGACCCCATCGTGCGGGATGCGGGCCTCCATCTCTTCAAAAAAATTCATATCCAGAGACATATATCTTTATCCTCCTGAAAGAATCGTCCTTGTACAACATTAGTATATAGTATTTGATGTAACGTCTATTGTCAAGACCCGCTTAACGTGATAAAATACTGAAACACACTTTCAGACAAGAGGCACATTTTTATGACAAATAAAATATCCGACAGAATGAAAAATATGAATCCCTCCGCTGTCCGCGAGATATTCAAGGTCCTCGGCGACCCTTCCGTCATCTCCTTCGCCGGAGGCAATCCCAACGAGGTCACCTTCCCGGTCAGGGAGCTGGAAGCCATCTCCGCAAAGCTTTATGCCGAAAACCCCGCCGCGTTCCTCCAGTACGGCATTACGGAGGGCTATTCCCCTCTGCGTCAGGCAACGCTTGAGCGTATGCGCAGAAAATATAACATCGGCGGCAGCAATAACGACATCATGATCGTGACCGGCGGACAGGAGGCCATCGATCTCGCACTCAAGACCTTCACCAACGAGGGCGACACCGTCATCTGCGAAAACCCGAGCTTTGTCGGGGCTCTCAACGACATACGGTCCTATCGCCAGAAGCTCGTCGGCATCCCCGTCGATAATGACGGCATGGATATAAACGCGCTCGAGGAAGCTCTCCGGACCGAGAAAAACGTGAAGCTCATATACACTATCCCGACCTATCAGAACCCGACAGGCACGACCATGAGCCTTGAGCGCCGCCGGCAGATGTATGACCTTGCGGTCAAATACGACGTTCTCATTCTCGAGGACAGTCCCTATTTCGAGCTGCGCTATGACGGCGAACAGCTCCCCAGCATCAAGAGCTTTGACACGACGGGACACGTCCTGTTCTGCGGCTCATACTCCAAGGTCGTCTCCCCCGGCCTGCGCGTCGGTTTTATCATTCTCGACAGGGATCTCATGGGCAAGCTTACCGTTGCGAAACAGTGCGTTGATGTGCACACGCCCATCTATCCCCAGATGCTCATCGAGCGCTATATCCGAGAATATGACTTCGACGCGCATATCGAGGAAAACTGCCGCCTTTACAGGGCTCAGCGCGACAGGATGATAGCCGGCCTTGAAAAAAATCTTGACGAGCGCGTGACCTTCACCCGTCCCGGCGGCGGCCTGTTCATCTGGTGCTCCCTGCCCGACGGATATTCCGGCAGCGAGCTGTGCGCCCTCGCCTCCGCGCAAAAGGTCGCCTGTGTTCCCGGAAGTGCCTTCGACCCCTCGGAATGGTCCGGAAATCCCGGCTTCCGCCTCAACTTCTCCATGCCCACCCCGGAACAGATCGACACGGGATGCGAAATTCTTGGCAAATGCCTCAAGGAGTATCTTAAATAATGGACGAACGTAAAATAATTCTCAGCGGCATACAGCCCTCCGGCGAACTCACCCTCGGCTCATATCTCGGCGCTATCAAAAACTGGGTCGAGCTTTCGGAAGAATACAGGTGCTACTACATGATGGCCGACATGCACACGATAACCGTGCGCCAGAACCCCGCCGATCTCCGCCGCCGCACGCTGACCCAGATCGCGGCCTACAT
>CAKSWM010000140.1 GCA_934511545.1 uncultured Oscillospiraceae bacterium
AAAAATCCTCGAAGGCCGGCCTGTCCAGCAGTGCGCTTTTGCCCATGACGACGCCGAACCTGTCCCAGAACGCCTCTTCGTTCGTTCTGCTTCCGTCGTTTTTCACCATTGCCGCCGTGCCGTCCCAGACGTCTTTTACCAGTTCCTGCGCATCATATCCGAGCGGCGCGAACCGCGCCGCAAGAAGCTTGAAGTAATTCTTCGTGAACTCATCGTTGTCCATCGGCAGCAGAGTTCCATCCAGATCAAACAGTACGGCTTTTATCACCGCTGTATCATTCCTTTCAGAATACCGTCCGTCAGCGGGGACGGCGTTATTGACAAAAGCGGATTTTATCACAAACCCCGACCGATTTCAACGTGCGTATTATGACCGTTGACATTTCACGGCACGGATATTATAATGGCATGGGGGATGTATAAATAACGTTATGCATCCCCCATGCCATTTTTAAAGATGCGAGGCTGATACAGTGAAAAAAAGCATGATGCTTCTTATCAACCCCGTCGCAGGCCGCGGACTCATGAGGACCGGACTCGGCGAGGCTCTCGAGGTCTTTTATAACGGCGGGTATGTCCCCTCCGTTTATTTTACGGAATACGCAGGTCACGCCAGAACACTTGCCAGAGAGCACGGCGGCGACTACGACCTGTTTGTCTGCCTGGGCGGAGACGGCACTCTCAGCGACTGCATGAGCGGCCTGTCCGAGCTCCCTGAAAAGCCTCCCATCGGCTATATCCCAACGGGAACGGCAAACGACGTTGCAACAACGCTCGGCCTTTCCCGCAACCCGCTCCGCGCCGCGCACATGATCGTCTCCGGCGAACCCATTCCGTACGATCTCGGGCGGATGGACACCGGCGAGACCTTCAGCTATATCGCGGCGTTCGGCGCTTTCACCGAGGTCAGCTACCAGACCCGTCAGCAGACCAAGCAGGCCCTTGGTCACCTTGCCTACATATTCGAGGGCATGAACCACCTGCCAAAACTGCGCCACTACAAAACACACGTGGAATTCGACGGCGGAGTTATCGACGACGACCTCTGCTTCGGCGGAGTCACAAACTCCACAAGCGTTGCCGGACTTGTACGCCTGGACGACAACCTCGTCGGGCTGGGAGACGGCAAGTTCGAAATAATCCTCATCAAAAACCCGAACAATGTCTCCGACCTCAGCGGCATACTTTCCGGTGTACTGCGCAGAAATTACAACAACGAATATGTCACGGTCCTGCAATCCAGCCGTGTCCGTTTCACATTCGAAGAGCCTGTCGCATGGACGCGCGACGGGGAAAACGGAGGCAGGCATTCCGAAATAACCCTTGAATGCCTGCCGGAGATGTACAATATAATAGTGGAGAAAAAATAGTCTTTTCCCCGCCTGTGTCAATATTCCAGAGCTTCCTCCGGAAATGATATGCACCCGCCCGCGGCATGACCGCGGGCGGGTGCACTGTTTCGGCGGCGCGCCCGGATGCGGCGCGCTTTATTCATATTTCCCTGTACATTGCGGAGGCATCCTGCTTGTTTGCGTGCTCGTTTATCTCCGTCACCTCGACGCGCAGAGTCCGCTGGCCGTAGCTTATCTCGATAATATCTCCGAGCTTGACGGCATAGGACGCCTTGGCCGTCTTTCCGTTTACGGTTATGCGTTCTCCGTCGCAGGCGTCGTTTGCAACGCTGCGCCGCTTTATAAGGCGGGAAACCTTCAGATACTTATCCAGTCTCATTTCAAAAACCTCCAAAAGTGCGGGCCGCCGTCGGACTGACGGCGGCCCCTTTTGATATTACGGCAAAAATCTGGAAGTTGTTTTCATAGCCGGGTGATACTGGACGGTATCGTCCGGTCATGAAAACGACCTCTTATTTTCCGACAGCCTCTTTCAGCGCCTTGCCGGCCTTGAAGGTGGGGACGCGGGTCGCGGGGATCTCGATCTCCTCCTTGGTCTTGGGGTTGCGGCCGATGCGCGTTCCGCGCGTCTTTACATCATATACGCCAAACCCGACAAGCTGTACCTTCTCGCCGGTCTCAAGAGTATCGGTAATGGTATCAAAAGTGGCATTGACGACCTTCTCGGTATCCTTCTTGGAAAGACCGGTCTTTTCGGCAACAGCCGCTATCAGTTCTGCCTTGTTCATCTGTTGTTATCCTCCTAAAATATACGCGGTAAGCCCGCTTTTGTTTATATGTGGAAACCGCTATCGCTACGGTGTCCTGACTTATTGTTCCTCCGTATGGAACTGGGGCTCCTTGCCCTCCAGCTCGACACGGGCGCGCTGATAGTACACTTCCATTTCGTCAAGGCTCATGCCTTCGAGTGTTTTTCCGTCCGCAGCAGCGGCCTGCTCAAGAAAGCGGAAGCGACGGATAAACTTTTCGCACGACTTGTGCGCGGCCTTTTCCGGATCGACGCCCGCAAACCGTGCAACGTTGACGGTCGAAAAGATAAGATCTCCGATCTCCTCCTCGATATTCACCTCGTCGTTGTTCTCAATGGCGGCGCGAAGCTCCTCCGACTCCTCTGCGATCTTTGACAACGCGCCGGATATATCTGGCCAGTCGAAGCCGACCTTTGCCGCCTTTTTCTGTATCTTTTCCGCGCGCCAGAGCGCCGGCAGCGTTTCGGCAACGTCCGTCATCGCGTCGGTCACGGTGTCCTGCGCCTTTTCAACGCGCTTTATTTTGTCCCAGTTGTCGAGGACCTCCGCGGAGTTCTCCACTTCCACGGCGCCGAAAACATGCGGATGACGGAGGATGAGCTTTTTGACCGCTCTGTCCGCAACGTCATCCAGATCGAACCGTCCGGCTTCCTCCTCTATCCGGGCGTGGAAAAGCACCTGCATCAGCAGGTCGCCGAGTTCCTCCTTCAGATGTTCCGGGTCGCCTTCGTCAATGGCCTCGCAAACCTCATAGGCTTCCTCAAGCACATTGCGTCTTATGCTCTCGTGGGTCTGTTCCCTGTCCCAGGGACACCCGCCTTCTCCGCGAAGAACGGCGATTATCTTTCTGTATGCATCCACGTCGTAATGGTCGGCGTATTGAAAATCTACCATACTTTTATCCCTTCTGCAAGCTGTTTTTTAGCGTTAAACCCTTGAAATCACTTGATTTTCAGCAGTTTTGCTATCTTTTCTCCCCTGGGTATCAGTTTCATGTCCTCAAGCGTTACGGCATGGGTAACGATCACGAGAACAAGATATACCACAACGGCGACGGCGATTGCAGCGCCCATCGCGATGATGAGCATGAGCCTTGAACCGCCGGCCTCCGCGCCGAGCAGCTTATCCGCAAGGCCGTACACCGCCCAGGCCGCCGCGCCCATGACCGCGGAGCTTATGAGCGGCCGTACAAACGCTTTGATATAGCTCGGCCTCCGGAGCAGACATTTGCTGATGAAAAAGCAGTTGAGTATGCAGATGATCGCATAGCAGCATATCGTTCCGATCGGCGCGCCGAGTATATTGACGGAGGGCTGACCGACCAGAAGCAGGTTCGCCGCTATCTTGACGACGCCGCCCGCGATCATCGAGATGATGGGGAGCCTTTCGTTCCCGTTCGCCTGAAGAATGGCGTTCGTGACAAGCGCAATACAGACAAACACCGACGCAACGCCAAGATAGGCCAGTATCGTCGGCCCCATCTCGTTCGTGTTCGGATACAGCACCTTGACTATCGGATATGCCAGCACCGCTATTCCTACGCCCATCGGCATTGCGATGACGGCGGAAATGCGCAATCCGCTCCCGGCAATGCTTCCGGCCTCGTTATGCGCTTTTTTCGCAACGGCGGCGGATATTGCGGGAACGAGCGATATCGTCATCGGCGTTATGAATGCG
Organism: uncultured Oscillospiraceae bacterium; assembly: GCA_934511545.1. Lineage (GTDB taxonomy): Bacteria > Bacillota > Clostridia > Oscillospirales > Oscillospiraceae > CAKSXP01. The sequence goes on from CAKSWM010000140.1 coordinate 3,839, forward strand.
GCCGGCAGGTTGTACAGCGTCTGCATGGCGGAATAGGAACCGTAAAGCTCGTCTGCCAGCCGTTCGCCGATGCCGGCGACGTTCGGCAGCTGTTCCTGTATGAGCTTTGTGTCTATGAGCGAAATGACGCTCATGACCGATGCGCCGAGAGTTATCGCAACGCCGATCTTTATAAACTGTCCCAGCGTCCTTCCGACACTGTCCGGAGTGTCGGTCCCGCCGGTGCATGCATCAGCGCTTTTGCCTTTATACTGGCGTAGATAGCATAAGAACATGTATATCAGCGCGGCCAGTCCGCCGGCCGTGACGCCGAATATCGCGCCCGCGGATCTTATAGGCAGGCTCTCGCCCCGTTTCGTGAGATAAACGGCAAGTGCAAGGCCGACTATGACCTTTACCAGCACCTCCAGCACCTGTCCGACGGTGGTCGGCTTCATATTGCCGTGGCCCTGGATATAGCCTCTGAACGCGCTCGTCAGGCACACCAGCAGCACGGCCGGCGACAGCGCGTAAACGCACTGCGACACCTCTGCCTTGGATACGAACAGTATCGCCATATCCGTCGGGAGCAGGAACATCAGCGCCGAGAACACAAATCCCAGCACGAACAGCGTTGCCGCCGCAACGCGGAAAATGCGCCTTGCCTGCATCGGACGTCCAAGCGTGTTGGCCTCCGATATCATGCGTGAGAGCGCAACGGGCAGTCCGGCCGTCGCGATCGTCAGAAGAACATTATAGATCGTATACGC
>CAKSWM010000141.1 GCA_934511545.1 uncultured Oscillospiraceae bacterium
GAGGAGACTTGAACTCCCACGTCGGTTGACACACGCCCCTCAAACGTGCCTGTCTACCTGTTCCAGCACTCTCGCGTTTTTTGCTTCTCAACAGAAGCAAGGGCTATTATAGCAGAAAAATCGCTTTTGTCAATACAAAAATATACAAAATATTTTTTATTTTTTATGGACTTTATACGTATGCGATGCAATATAGAACAGAAGCAGGACGATGACCGCGATCAGGGCCGCTGCGCCGTCGGACATCGGGAGAAGATAACGGCCTTGCAGGTATGCGTGATATCCCAGAAGAGATGCAAACTGCGAACACAGCGGCAGAAGGAAAAACGACGGAGCCGTAACGGCGAAGGCCAGCGTGAGGATATCGGCAGCGTAGAAATAACGGTCATGCATGTGCGGGAGCAGAAAGGGGATGCCGACCACCAGCAGCGCCGCCGCGGCAAGCAGTGTCTGCTCGCTCAGGCTCTTCCTGCGAAGGAAAAGCCAATAGAGCACGGCGGACATAAACAGGAAGGCGAGCACTATGCCGAGCTTTGACCATAATGCGGTATCTACGTCTTTCAGGATCGCGAATATCGACGGTGAATTGAAATTAAGGTAGCTGCCTACCGTCCCGCCCTGGTCGATATAAAGCGTGAGCGTATCCATGAACGGGCGCCCCGTCAGGACAGCGGGGAGGACCATGGCGATATACGTCAGAGGGAATATTGGAAGATGCTGCCACTTAATGTGCCCGGTATATATGAACGCAAGGAATATCGGCATTACGAAAACCGCCTGGAGCTTGAAGGAGAAAGAAACAGCTATCATGACAAGCGAGAGCTTTTGCCTGCCGCTGAGCGCGCACCAGATGCTCAGGACGGCAAAGGCTACATATATGCTGTCGCACTGAGCCCAGTATGAGCTGTTGAGGATGACCGTGGGGAGAAGGAGCACCGCGTAGAATGCGAAAAGACGTTTTGTTTGGCTGCTGCTCACGACGCCGACGAGCTTCATGACGGCAAAGGCAAGAATTACATCGAAAAAGATGGAGACAAGCTTTATCAGGTAAAGATCATAAATCTTGAAATATGAGATGAGCGCGAGAAAGTAGAGATAGGGGACGTTGTAATTCCCGATGCTGACGGCCAGTCCGCGGAATCCTCCGTTGTTCTTGAAATGCTCTACCCAGACGGTGAGAAAGTTGAGGTAATCCAGAGTTTCATGCTCCATACACAGGTATCTGAGCGCGAAAGCGGTCAGCGACAGAAGGATACAGGCGGCGAGCCTCTTTTTGTTGTATGCCAGCCCCTCGTTATATACAAGCACGACGGAAAAGGCGCAGAAAATGAAAAGGATCACCGTGGAATAAATGTCCATAAAGCTTATATCACCTCAAATAAAAACGGGGAAAGAAAAAACTTTCCCCGAAAACCACAAAAAATCGTTTGTAATACTTGACAAGCAAGACATAAAAATGCTAAAATAGCATGCTATATAGTCAGACTGGAGGGTATATGAACCCAATCCTTATCTGATTACAGTTTACCAAATACCAAGCAAAAAATCAACACACATTTCACAAAATAAACAACCTCGCCGGGTGTATCACGAAAATCGAAAGAAGGAGTGAAGGCCAATGATATCAGATGTCAAATACGGCAAGACAATCAGAAAAAGTTTCGCACACGGAATGGAAATACAGGAGATGCCTAATCTTCTGGAGATCCAGAAAAACTCCTATAAATGGTTTCTGGAGGAAGGACTCCGCGACGTATTCAGGGACGTTGCTTCCGTAACAGACTATTCGGGCAATCTGGAGCTTTCGTTTGTTGACTACTCAATGAACGAGAAACCCAAATATGATGAAGAAGAGTGCAAGGCGCGCGACGCCACATATGCCGCTCCGCTGAAGGTCAGCGTCCGTCTCCGCAACAAGGAAACGGAAGAGATCAAGGAGCAGGAAATATTTATGGGCGATTTCCCGCTCATGACGGCTGGAGGCACCTTTATCATCAATGGCGCGGAGCGCGTCATCGTTTCTCAGATAGTTCGTTCCCCCGGCGTGTATTATAACAAAAACACCGACAAGACCGGCGTTTCCACTTATGGGACCACAATCATTCCTTACCACGGCGCATGGTTGGAATATGAAACCGACGCCAACGACGTGTTCTATGTCCGCATCGATAAAAACCGCAAGCTTCCCGTGATAATGCTTCTCAAGGCAATGGGCAAGTACGATCCGGACAAGCCTTACACATGGCTCAGCTGCACGGACACTCCGGAGATCGGCGCAATAACCAACGAGCGCCTGTTTGACATATTCGGCCGCGATGAGCGCATGGTCGCCACCATCGAAAAGGACACGGCGCTTTCGCGCGAGGAATCCCTGATCGAGATCTACCGCAAGCTGCGCCCCGGCGATCCCCCGACGGTCGAAACATCTGAATCCCTGCTCGAGAATCTGTTCTTTGACCGCCGGCGCTATGATATCGGCACTGTCGGACGCTACAAGTTCAACAAGAAGCTGGCGCTGTGGTCCCGGCTGAACGGACATACGCTTGCAAGACCCGTTGTTGACCCGATGACCGGCGAGATCATCGCGGAAGCAGGCGAGGTCCTCACGCGTGAACGCGCGGAAGAGATAGATGCCTGCGGCGTTATCGATGCATGGATAATGGTCGATGGCAAGGAACTGCGCGTGTTCTCAAACGGCATGGTGGATATATCCCGTTTTGTTGATTTCGATCCTAAGGAGATCGGCATCAAGGAGCGCGTCCGCTTCATTATTCTGCGCCAGCTGCTCGACAGCTATTCCGGAGATGAACTCAAGGAAGCTCTTCAGGATAATATCGACGTTCTGATACCCAAGCATATCATCGCCGACGACGTTTTCGCGTCTGTCAACTATCTCAATTGCCTGGCGCACGGCGTCGGCAACCCTGATGATATCGACCATCTCGGCAACCGCCGCATGAGAAGCGTCGGAGAACTGCTGCAGAACCAGTTCCGTATCGGCTTCTCCCGCATGGAGCGCGTCATCCGCGAGCGCATGACGCTTCAGGATCTGGATATAGTGACTCCGCAGAGCCTTATCAATATCCGCCCCGTCACCGCGGCTATCAAGGAATTTTTCGGTTCTTCTCCGCTGAGCCAGTTCATGGACCAGAACAACCCGCTGGCTGAGCTCACGCATAAGCGCCGTCTTTCGGCCCTCGGCCCCGGCGGCCTGTCCCGTGAGCGTGCTTCCTTCGACGTTCGAGACGTACATTACAGCCATTACGGCCGTATGTGCCCGATCGAGACGCCTGAAGGTCCGAACATAGGACTTATCGGATATCTGGCCAGCTATGCGCGCGTCAATGAATACGGTTTCCTTATCGCACCCTACCGAAAGGTAGACAAGGCCGAATGCCGCGTAACGGATGAGGTCGAATATCTCAGCGCCGATGTTGAGGACAACTACATCATCGCCCAGGCCACGGAGCCTGTTGATGAAAACGGATGCTTTATCAATAACCGAATCACCTGCCGTCACCGCGACGAGATCATTGCGGTCGATAAGCAGCGCGTCGATTATGTTGATATCTCCCCGCGCATGATGGTATCCGTCGCCACCGCGCTTATCCCGTTCCTTGAGAACGACGACGCGAACCGTGCGCTGATGGGCGCAAACATGCAGCGCCAGGCTGTTCCTCTGCTGACGACCCAGGCTCCGATTGTTGCTACGGGCATGGAACACAAGTGCGCCGTTGACTCCGGCGTTGTCATAGTCGCGGAGGATTCCGGAACGGTTATAAAGGTCTGCGCTACCGACGTAACCATCAAATATGATTCCGGCGAGATCAAGAATCATCACCTTATCAAGTTTGCGCGCTCCAACCAGGGCACCTGCGTTAACCAGCGCCCGATAGTTTCTGTCGGCGACCGGGTTGAGAAGGGCAACGTCATTGCCGACGGCCCGTCCACCAGTCAGGGCGAGCTGGCTCTCGGCAAGAACATCCTTGTCGGTTTTATGACTTGGGAAGGATATAACTACGAGGACGCCGTCCTGCTCAACGAGCGTCTGGTAATGGATGACGTTTACACCTCGATCCATGTCGAGGAGTTCGAATGCGACGCCCGCGATACCAAGCTCGGACCCGAGGAGATCACCCGCGACATCCCCGGCGTGGGCGAGGACGCGCTCAAGTATCTCGACGAGCGCGGCATAATCATGATCGGCGCTGAGGTCCGCAGCGGCGACATTCTCGTCGGCAAGGTCACCCCAAAGGGCGAGACCGACCTTACCGCAGAGGAGCGACTGCTCCGCGCGATATTCGGCGAGAAGGCGCGCGAAGTGCGCGACACCTCGCTCAAGGTCCCGCATGGCGAGACCGGCATCGTGGTGGATGTCAAGGTCTTTACCCGCGAAAACGGCGATGAGCTCGGCCCCGGTGTGAATGAGGTCGTGCGCGTATATATCGCGCAGAAGAGAAAGATTTCCGTTGGTGATAAGATGGCTGGACGCCACGGCAACAAGGGCGTCGTTTCCCGTATCTTGCCTGAGGAGGATATGCCTTACCTGCCCGATGGA
>CAKSWM010000142.1 GCA_934511545.1 uncultured Oscillospiraceae bacterium
GGCGTATTCACCGCTGCGGCAGATGCCGGTCTCCGCTGCCTTTTTATATGCCGTGAAGTAGCTGAAGTCGCCGCGGGAATCGTCATATCCCAGCGCGCGGAGAAGGAAAGTAAGATACATATTTGCGTTCGCTGTCTCACTGGGGGCAAAGGTCGTGGCACTCATGCCGTTGGTATAGCCCTTTGCGTAGGCATAGGAGACATACGGCTCTGCCCAGTTCCCGGCGGGAACGTCGGTGAAGGGGTGTCCGCCGGTGCATTCCAGCGCGTCTTCCTCTTCGCCGAGCAGGCGGATAAGAAGCGTCAGTGCTTCCGCGCGGGTCGGCGTGCGTCCAAGCTCATAAACGGGCTTGCCGTCCTTGCCCGTGCCGGTGCCGCGGAACAGCCCCAGCTCGTAAAGACCGTCGGCATAGACGGTGTATTTCGGGGTATAGTCCGCGAATACAGCTATGGGGAAAATGCTTATCGCGAGACACAGTACAAGGATAAGTGAAAGTATTTTCTTCATAGTGTTGCTCCCTCTCTTTCAGTGCATAATGTCCGTGCAGGAAAGCTTACGGTCAGTTGTAGTGTTTTTCCATACGAACGGCGGTGTCAAGCGCTATCTCGATCATCTGCGTGAGCGAAAGCTGGCGCTCTTCGGAGGTCAGGGCCTCCGGCCGGTAGATGTGGTCGGATATCGTGCAGAGGCACAGCGCGCGCTTTCCGCAGCGTGCGGCGTTGAGGTAAAGGCCGGCGGCCTCCATCTCGACGGCGTAAACGCCCATCTTTTTCCACTGTTCCATGCCGTCGGAGCCGTCGTTGTAGAAGTTGTCGGCGGAGAGAAGATTGCCCACGCGCATGTCAACGCCCTTATCCCCGGCGACCGCGACGGCCTCGGACAGGAGCGTGAAGTCCGCGATTGGGGCAAAGGTTCCGTTCAGGCCGAACTGGTGGGCAAAGTTGGAGTCGGTGCAGGCGCCCTGCGCCGCTACGATGTCCATCAGCTTCAGCTCGTCATTGATCCCGCCGGCAGAGCCGATGCGGATGATGCTCTCAACGCCGTAGAAGTTATAAAGCTCCCAGCTGTAAATGCCGATGGAGGGAATACCCATGCCGCTTGCCTGCACGGTGACGGGTGTGCCCTTCCAGGTTCCCGTATATCCCTGAACTCCGCGGACGTTGTTCACGAGCACGGGGGTTTCAAGATAGGTCTCCGCAATGAATTTGGAACGCAGGGGGTCGCCGGGCATAAGGACGGTCTTTGCGATCTGTCCGGGCATGGCTTCTATATGGGGGGTCGGTACAGACATGATGATTCTCCTTTTATGATAAAATTATTTATTGAGTGGCGAATTGAGATAGCCTTCCAGTATGAGACTGGCGGCGACGGCGTCCACCGTCTGGCGGTGCTTTTTCATTTTTTTGCCGCTGTCGTGCAGTATGCGATGAGCGTCTATGCTCGTGCGCCTTTCGTCCCACATGATAACGGGAAGTCCGGACTCGGCCTCAAGCAGAGCGGCAAAAGCACGGCTTTTTTCCGCGCGGGGGCCTTCGCTTCCGTCCATGTTCTTCGGCAGGCCGAGTACAAGCGTTCCTACGCCGCGCTTACTCGCTTCGTCCGCGATCAGCCGCGAAAGCCGCCCGGCGTCCCATTCGGAGACCGTCCAGGCTTCTCCGCACAGGGTGGCTGTCAGGTCTGAAACGGCAAGGCCAGTGCGGGCGTCGCCAAAGTCGATTGCCATGATCCGCATGTGTTCAAAACCTCGTTTCAAAGTTATTCAACAAAGCCCATTCGGCAAAGCTTCCGGGCTATCGGGGCAAGCAGGGGGATAGCTGCCAGCTTGACGGCGCCGAGCCCCAGCTCCTGCGGGATGCGGCTGATGAAATATCCCCAATAGCTTTTGCTGTCATAGAGCTGCGAGATCCACAGCGTGTTGAGCAGGAGCGAGAAAACGACGCAGTTTATGACCACAGGCAGAACCGTGTTCGGCCAGAAGCGCAGACGGACATGGTTGTCAAAACGCTTTGAGCGAACGGCGATGAAATAACCGTAGACTGCGCCCATGAGCGCACCGCAGACGCTGAAACCGGGGTGATACGGTCCGAAGGGGAAAAGCAGAGCGCCGATCATATCGCCGAGACCGCCGACGAGCGCGCCGCCGGGCGGTCCATAGAGCATGGCGCCCATGACGACCGCGGCAAACGCAAAACCGATCTTGAGAAAGGGCGTCTGAATGGAGCAGAAACGGTTGAGCACGATCTCCAGCGCGACAAGCAGCGCGCACTGGCAGAGCGTTTTGAGAGAAAGCTTTTTTTTCATAATGGTTCTCCTTTAAAGAGCAACCACGGAAGGGAACGTGTCCCCGAAGTGGCAGCGGATGCGGTCACGGCATCGCAGCCTGTAAACAGGCTTTCGTCCGGAGGCAACTTCCCATCCCCCAGCACTTGACGCGCCGTGTCCTACTCTGCGGATAGAGCGCAGGTGGTTTTATGGAGCTTACGTCAGGCCAAAACAGGCCCGGACAGCCCCGGCCATATAAAGCGAGCCGGCAGCGCACACGACGGTGTTTTCATCCGCAAGGGATACGGCTTTTGCAACGCCCTGTTCGATAGTGGCACAGCTCTGCGCGCGCTTGCCTTTGGATATCAGAAACTCCGCCAGCTCTTCGGCGCCGAGGGCGCGCGGATTGTCCGGCGTTACGGTAACGAATTCGTCGGCGATCGGGATGAGAGTTGAGAACATCCTGTCGTAGTCCTTGTCCGCCAGGACCCCGACGAGCAGAACGCGGCGCATGTCCGGAAAGTATTCCAGAAGGTTGTCGCACACGGTCTCAATGCACTGCGGATTGTGCCCTCCGTCCACGACAAACCACGGGCTGCGGGAAACGATCTCGAACCGGGCGGGCCAGACGACCGAAGCCAGGCCCTCCGCAACGGCCTGCGGACTTATTTCCGCACCCCTGTCCCGTAGCGCCTCGACACACTCGAGGACGACGGCGGCATTGCGAAGCTGGTGACGGCCGAGCAGCGGAAGCTCCAATCTGCCGGAGTTTTTGTAGGAAAAGGTCTGTCCTTCCCGCGAGAAGCTGATCTCGCTGATCTCGCTGAACTGTGCGGCACGGAACTCCGCTCCGCGCTCGACGCAGGCGTTCATGAAAACGTCCATCACACTTTTTTCCTGTTCATATGCAATGACAGTGCAGCCGGGTTTGATTATGCCTGCCTTTTCGACCGCTATCTCCTCGATAGTATTGCCGAGCTCGTTCGTGTGGTCGAGCCCGATGCGCGTCATAACGGCGACCTCCGGCGGATCGATTATGTTGGTGGAGTCGAGACGGCCGCCCATTCCTACCTCGAGCACGACATAGTCACAGTGGTGTGAAGCGAAAAACTCCATGCCGATGGCGGTCACGATCTCAAACTCCGTCGGCTTGTCCGACATGCTCTCGGCCAGCGGTTTTATCTTTTCCGCCAGACGGCACAGCTCGTCATCCGGGATCGGAACGCCGTCTATCACCATACGCTCGTTGAAGCGGAACAGGTAAGGCGAGGTGTAAAGCCCCGTGCGATATCCCGCTCTGGTGAGAATGGAGGCCAGCATCGCGGAGGTGCTGCCCTTGCCGTTGGTCCCGGCAATGTGTATGAATTTGCAGCGTTTCTGAGGCGAGCCGAGCCTTTCCATAAGCTCTCCCGTCCGGGACAGCCCCGGCTTTGAGCCTCTCCATTTAACGCTGTGGATAAAGTCAAGAGTTTCGTCAAGTGTCATTTTCTGTCACGTCCATATACGTGCCATCTACCGACAAGGAGCCTGACGCCGCATGGGCGTGGTTTTGCCCGGCAAAACCGTGTCTGCCCCTGTCAACCGGTGGCGTAGTCACAATAGTATAACACTCGCCGCCCTCGCACGCAAGACAGGTGCAGATAAAAACTTGCCCGCCATCGGAACCGGGGGACAGAAAAAGACCCTGCCTGATACAGGATCGGGCAGGGCCTTACTTATCTCAGCCGATGTCGATAAGGACCTTCATGCAGTCGGCGGGGTGTTCGTCGATGAATGCATATGCCTTGTCATACTCGGAGAGGGGGAAGTGCTGGGTTATGATAAGGTCGGATCTGATGCTGCCGTCGAGCAGGAAACGCAGAGCGTCCTGGAAATCTTCCTTGACGTACATCATGTGACCGACAAGGCTTATTTCGCTGCGCTGTATTGCGGGAACGTCAAACTCAACGGGATCCTTGAAGTTGCCGGAGATAACGATCGTGGAGTTCTTTCTGGCGGCGGCGATGGCGGATGCAAAGGTGCCGCGTGTGGCGGCGCAGTCGATGATGATGTCCGCCTTGCGATGGGCGCCGAACGCTTCGATTATGGCGTCCTTCAGATCGACCCTGGAGGTGTTGACGCAGTAGTCGATGCCGCATTTTTTCGCGATCTCGAGCTTGGAGTCGAGGATGTCGGTTATCATGACGGCGCGCGCGCCGAGCGCCTTTGCGCACTGGGCGGTAAGGTTGCCGATAGTGCCGGCGCCGAG
>CAKSWM010000143.1 GCA_934511545.1 uncultured Oscillospiraceae bacterium
CTCCTTGACCACATATTCCCTTGCGGTTATCGTGCTTATGGTGGGCGCGTATGTGCTGGGACGTCCTATCCCGCGCTCTTCCATCGCGCGTATAAGCGTTGCTTCCGTATATCTTGCAGGCGGCTGGGTGAACAACTGTTCCTTATCTATCTTTGCCACCGTTACCGTCTCGCCCTCCGTGAGCTGGGGAAGCGGACGTTTTGGAGCTTCGCTCTCCTCATCGCGGCTGTCCTCATACACTGCGGTATATCCCGGAAATCTGAGCGCCGAATGATTCGCGCGGAAAATGTGTCCGCTTCCGTTGGCGTCTATCACGACATTGTCGTATACGGCGTTAGCCATCTGGCTGGCCGTAAAACGTCCCCAGATAAGCCTGTACAGCCTGTACTGTTCGTTCGTCAGGGATTTTTTGACGCGCTCCGGCGTGAGCTCGACATTACTGGGCCTTATGGCCTCGTGCGCGTCCTGTGCTCCGGCCTTGGTCTTGAAAGTCCTGGGCTTGCCGTAGTAATATTCCTGTCCGTAACGGCCGGTAATGAATCGCCTTGCGCTTTCAAGCGCTTCATCGGAAATGCGCAGAGAGTCGGTTCTCATATATGTTATAAGTCCGACAGTTCCTTCGCCTTCGATGTCGACGCCTTCATACAGCTGCTGCGCGATGGACATCGTGCGCCTCGGCGTCATCCCAAGTCTGCGCGACGCCTCCTGCTGAAGGGTAGAGGTTATGAACGGAGGCGACGGTGAGCGCTGTTTTTCGCCCCTCTTGACGGACTGTATCGTTACCGGGCCGCTCTGAATGTCTGAAATGACCCGCTCAACCTCTTCCTCGCTCGTGAGTTCGCGCTTCTTGTCCGCAGTGCCGTAGTATCTTGCAACGAAGCTGCCGCCGTTGTTCTCTCTCTCCATCGTGAGATCAAGGTGCCAGTATTCCTCCGGCTTGAAGGCCCTGATCTCTTCCTCTCGGTCGACGACCATTCTCGTGGCCACAGACTGGACGCGTCCCGCGGAGAGACCGCGGCGGATCTTTCGCCACAGCAGCGGGCTGAGCTTATAGCCGACGATGCGGTCGAGTATTCGCCGCGCCTGCTGAGCGTCGACAAGATCCATGTCAATGTCGCGCGGGTTGTTTATGCTCTCGGTAACGACCTTCTTTGTGATCTCGTTGAATGTGACTCTCCTGGCCTTTTCGTCGCTCAGAGACAGGAGCTCTTTCAGGTGCCACGAAATAGCCTCGCCCTCTCGGTCCGGGTCGGTCGCAAGGTAGACGATGTTTGCGCTCTTTGCGCGCTTCTGCAGATCCTCTATAACATCCTCGCGCCCCTTGACCGGGACATATTGGGGTTCAAAATCGTTTTCTATATCAACACCTAGCGTGCTCTTCGGCAGATCTCTGAGGTGCCCCATCGAAGCAACAACTTTGTAGTTGGTTCCAAGATACTTTTCGATAGTCCTCGCCTTGGCCGGCGACTCGACTATCACCAGATCGGTTTTCGCTTTTGCCATCCGGTTATCCTCACTTCTTAGATTTAACATTCAGGGAAAACCTTTTCCCCTTTTCCTGATTTACATATCCTTTTATTTGCAGCATCGTCAGTTCCGACAGGACCCGGTTCACCGGAAGTTCCGTTCTTTCCGCGATGTCGTCAACATGGGTGCTCTCATTCCCGACAGCGGTTATGATCTTCAGCTGTTCCTCCGTGAGTCCGGACAGCTGGTTTTCAAGAGTTTCCTTCTTTTTAAGCATCCGGAGCGGATTCGGAACACGCAGCTTTAAAAAGCTCTCTCCAGTCTCTGGCTTTGCCCTCTTCACAGCGGCGGGCTTTTCATCGCTTTTTTCTTTCTTACTGACGGGCGCGGAGCTCTTGAGTTCCCTGTCCGTCAGCTGCTTTATCTTTTGAGGGTAGATGCTCTCATACTCAACAAGAATGTCGTTTCCGGACAAGACGGCTTTGGCCCCGTCCTTGATAAGCTCGTTTGAGCCGACACAGTTCGGGGAATCAACGTTTCCGGGAACAACAAAAACATCTCTGCCCTGCTCCGCCGCTCTTGCGGCCGTTATCAGAGCACCACTCTTTTTCGGCGCTTCGATAACAAGGACGCCGGCAGACAATCCCGAAATTATCCTGTTTCTCTGCGGAAAGTTTGAACCCTGTGTCGGATATCCGGGCGGAAACTCGCTCACAAGCGCGCCATGATACATTACATCTCTGAAAAGCGCCTCGTTCTCGCGCGGATAAACGACGTCTATCGCCGTTCCCAACACGCCGACGCATTTGCCGCCCGCGGTCAGCGCGCCTTTCGCTCCTGCTGTATCCACGCCCGACGCCAATCCCGAAACAATGACCGCGCCTCCCTTTACGAGCGCCCCGCCGAAGCGGTAGCCCATCGTTATGCCGTAGCTCGTGGCGTTTCTTGTCCCGACGATCGCTATCGGGACCTCCTCGTCGAGCCACGGGAGCTTCCCCCGGACATAGAGGACCAGAGGCGGATCATAAATATGTCTAAGCCGCTCCGGATAAATGGCGTCCCCTATAGTCACTATCTGGGCGTTTATCTCCTCACAGCGGCCAAGGATCTCGTTGGCTCTGTCCAGACTTTTGCTGCGAAGAGCCTGCTTTTCGGCTTTTCCCAGGCCTTCAACGTCATCATATTCCGTTTCATTGGCAAAATATATCGCTCTGGGATCCTGAAAATGCTCCAGCAGCAGATGTTTTGTTTTCGGCCTGATCCCGGCAAGGCCGGAAAGCCATATCCAATACTTTATCGCAGTCATGGATTCCCTCGCCTCAAAGTCTGCCCCGGCTCATCTCCCACATAACAAGCGATGCCGCGACCGCGGCATTGAGCGATTCGTTGCCCGGGACCATCGGTATTATAAGCTCTCCTCTGCAAATTAAAAGCAGCTGGTCTGACAATCCTCTGCCTTCGCTTCCGATCGCAACGGCACATGGACTGCCTCCAAGCTCCATCCTGCGTATATCGGCGGCTTTATCGGAGAGTGCGGCGCCATAGAGCGGAATGTCCAGCTGTCTCAGTTCGTCAATGCCGACTTCACGCACATCCTGACGGAATATCGCGCCCATGGTGGCACGGACGGTCTTGGGGTTATACAGATCCGCGCACCCGCCGCACAGGAGCACCCGCTCTATCCCAAGCGCACAGGCGGTCCTGATGACCGTTCCGACGTTTCCGGGGTCCTGCACCGTTTCAAGGACGACGGCGGAACCGCCGCCCGGCTTTTCACGCCGGGTCATCCGGACGGAAAACACGGGGCCGGGGCTGTTCCTTAGAGGGGACGCATATTCGATCAGTTCTCTGCCCACGGAACAGCACCTTGCTCCCGGTATCACGCGGGCGCTGCCGCAGTCCTCGCTCCAGACGACGGCCGTTATCTCTGCACCGGCCTGTATTGCCTCGTTCAGGAATTTCTCGCCGTCGCATACAAACTCGCCGCATTCTCTTCGGTAAGCGCTGTCGCCCGCCAGCTTTCTCAGATGTGCCAGCAGACCGTTTTTTCTTGATACTATTCTCTCCATATCAGTCATTAAGCAGGGCCTTTATCGAATTGACCGCAGCGTCTGTACGCTCGGCGCTTCCCTTGCCCACGGTCGTCCAGTCGATTATCAGCGCGTAGTATTCCGTTCCGGAAAGACCCGCGTCCGAAAACGCTTTTGTGCCGCTTACATAAACTCGGCACGGATCTTCCTCGGGCGCTTCGATGTCGTGATCGGTAAGCTTGTCCTCGAAATATCCCATTGAGGTGTATATGGAAGAAATATCCTGTTCCAGGAAAAAGAGCGCACACTCCTCGTCCGTCATATACAGAAGGAGCCTGTCCTGCATTGTGACAGTCTGCCCATTCATGGAGCCGTCCTCTGCCGTAAGGTCAACAGAGGCATAGTTGAGCTTTATTTCCCCGTCGCCGTTGAGGTCACCGACACTGTCGGAAATGGCGTCAAGCACAATATTGGCCTGTTCCTCGGTTATCCCGCCGTTCTGCGCAAATATGACCGTCATGTCGTATTTTTCATTGCCCGCGGCCTCGGCCGCGATAAAGACCACAAGGGCGACAACAAACACTGCTGCAAGAAACCACCACTTGTAGTGGTACCAGAAAACATTTTCAAACCAGTTTTTAAAGCTCTTTCCATCAGTCATTGTGTATCTCCTCATGTTCTGTTATACCTGTTCCGGCTGCGAAAAAGGAGTTTATACCATTTTGCGTGTCCGTGTCAAGCTGCCGCTCGCCGTGATCTCAGCACACCGCATTGGGGTTTTCCGCTTTACACATTATATAATATAATCACATACCTGAGCCCATGTCCATAGTTCATTTAAATTTTTTTCGTTAGTCAGGACATTGTTTTCGGCTTCTTAACAAAGATCCCGCCGCCGTACAAAGCGGCAGCGGGATAAAGCGATGTATGTCCTTATGCTTTGTGAGCGGCACTCTTCACGGTCCTCTCCGCAAGATCACAGATCTCG
>CAKSWM010000144.1 GCA_934511545.1 uncultured Oscillospiraceae bacterium
CTCCATGGTCGAGCACCAGCCGGGTACCGCTCTTCGCTCCCCTTTCGCGCGTGAGCAGTTCTATGCGCGAAACGGCGCTTATCGCCGCGAGAGCCTCGCCGCGGAAGCCGAGGGTCGATATTGCCTCCAGCCCGCGCTCGTCGCGCAGCTTGCTCGTCGCATGGCGCAGAAACGCGATCCCCGCATCCTCCGGCGACATGCCGCAGCCGTCGTCCGTAACACGGATGAGCGTCTGTCCGCCGCCCCGCAGTTCGACTGTTATGCTTTTTGCCCCGGCGTCCATTGAGTTTTCCATAAGCTCTTTTATGACGCTGCCGGGCCGTTCGACGACCTCGCCCGCCGCGATCATATCCGCCACCAGAGGCGGGAGTATATTGATAACGGACATTTTCTGTCCTCCCAAAAATCTGTAATATGATAATGATACCACAAATACATTGAAATTTCCACCGGTAAATGATAAACTGAGAAGTCAGATCAAATATAAATACCAAAGGATAGATACCGGCATGAGCTACACAAGAAAAGTGATACCCGACGAAAGCATATCCCTTCAGCACGAAATATGCGCCCGCATAAAAGCCGCCGCCGAAGAGCGCGGAGAAACGGGGCTGCTCGCGCTTGTCGATACCTACGGCTGCCAGCAGAACGAGGCCGACAGCGAGCATCTGCGCGGCTGGCTCTCCGAGATGGGCTACGGCTTTACGGAGGACGAGTTCAAGGCGGACGTTATCGTTGTCAACACCTGCGCCGTGCGTGAACACGCAGAGATGCGCGTGCTTGGAAACGTCGGCGCGCTGAACCACACAAAGAAGAACAAGCCCGGCCAGATCATCGCCGTCTGCGGCTGCATGGTGCAGCAGGAACACATGTCCCAGAAGCTCAAAAACTCCTTCCGGATAGTCGATCTTGTGTTCGGCCCGCATGAACTCTGGCGCTTTCCAGAGCTTTTTGAGCGCGTTATCAACGAAAAAAAGCGCGTTTTTGCAACCGCTCCGGACGACGGAGCCGTCGCCGAGGGCATGCCTATCCGCCGCGACGGAAAGGTCAAGGCCTGGCTGTCCATCATGTACGGCTGCAACAACTTCTGCTCCTACTGCGTCGTTCCGTACGTCCGCGGACGCGAGCGTTCTCGCAGGCCGGAGGAGATCGTCGCAGAAGCGCGCGAGCTTGTCGGCGAGGGCTACAAGGATATAACGCTGCTGGGGCAGAACGTCAACTCCTACGGCAGGGATCTCGGCACGGGGGTCGATTTCGCCGACCTTCTGCGCATGATAAACGATATCCCCGGCGATTTCGTCATCCGCTTCATGACGAGCCACCCGAAGGACGCGACGGAAAAGCTGTTCCGGACCATGGCGGAGTGCGAAAAATGCGCGCGGCACATCCACCTTCCCGTCCAGTCCGGCTCCAACCGCATACTGAAGCTCATGAACCGCGTCTACACGCGCGAAAAATATCTCGAGACCGTCGGCATCGCCAAAAGCTACATGCCCGACATCGTCCTGACGACGGATATAATCGTCGGCTTCCCCGGCGAGACCGACGAGGACTTTAACGACACGCTCTCTCTCGTTTCCGAGGTAAGATACGACGCGATGTTCACCTTTATCTATTCCAAGCGCGTCGGCACCCCCGCCGCCTCGATGCCGGACCCCTACACCCGCGAGGAAAAGCAGGCTCATTTTGACCGTCTGCTCGACCTTGCCAACGGTATATCCGGCGAAAAGCACGCCGAATACGTCGGCAGGACCTTCCGCGTCCTGGTCGACGGCGAAACGGGCGACTCCCGCTATAACCTCACCAGCCGCACGAGCGGCGGCAGGCTCGTCCACCTTTCGGGAGACAGCGCGCTCATCGGCAGCTTTGTGAACGCCCGCATAACCGACAGCACGACCTGGGCGCTTTTCGGCGAGGTCATTTGAGACCGGAAATACAGACAAACAATTGGAGGAAGCTTAAAAATGGCCGAGCTCACCCCGATGAAAAAGCAATATAACAGGATCAAATCGCAGCATCAGGACTGTCTGCTGTTTTTCCGCCTCGGCGACTTTTACGAGATGTTCGACGATGACGCCGTCACCGCTTCGCGCGAGCTGGATCTTACCCTTACCACGCGCGACAGAGGCAAGGCCAAAGAAGAACAGACGCCCATGTGCGGCGTGCCCTATCACAGCAGCGAGGCATATATCGCCCGGCTGATAGCAAAGGGCTACAAGGTTGCGATATGCGAACAGACCGAGGATCCAAAAACGGCCATCGGGCTTGTTGACCGCGACGTCATCCGTATCATAACCCCCGGCACCGTGACGGAAAGCTCCATGCTCGACGAGGGCAGGTCGAACTATATCTGCTCCGTCTGGCTCGATCAGCGCAGCGGCGCCGCCGCCTTCTGCGACATCTCGACTGGCGAATTCTGCGTCGCCTCCTTTTACGAGGACTGCGCACAGCACATTATAAACGAGCTGGGACGCTTTTCTCCGAGAGAGGCAGTGCTCAGCACCGGCGCGGAGGAGGACCAGTCCGTTTCCGACTTTCTTCTGCGCCGACTCGACTGCATGGTTGAAAAGGGCGGCAGCCGCTTTGATTATATGCAGTCCTGCGCCCGTGTGTGCGAGCGCTTCGGCGTGACCGACGTTGACGCTCTCGGACTGGAGGATGACAGCGCCGCCGTTATGGCTGCCGGCGGCCTTCTCAGCTATATCGAGGAAACGCAGAAGTTCGACCTGAGCCACATAAACTCTCTCGATCTCATGTCCTCCGGCCGGTTTATGGAGCTGGACTACACGACACGCCGCAACCTTGAACTGACGGAAAATCTGCGCACGGGCGAAAAGCGCGGCAGTCTGCTCTGGGTGCTTGACAGGACCATGACCCCGATGGGCGGAAGGCTTCTCCGCTCCTGGGTCGAACGCCCGCTGCTGTCCCCGGTAGCGATACGCCGCCGTTTGACCGCGGTCGGCGAGCTTTTCGACGGCTCGATACTTCGCGCGGAGCTCCGCGAAACGCTGCGGGGCATCGGCGATATGCGCCGCCTCATAGGCAGGGCGGTATACGGCTCCGCGAACGCCCGCGACATGCAGGCGCTCGGCGGCTACATATCCATGCTGCCGGACGTTACCAGGCTTCTCTCCGGCGTTAAAAGCGCGGCTCTGCGCGATATCGCAGACATGGACACGATGGCGGAGCTTGCCGAAAAGCTGAGAAGCGCGATATGCGACGAACCGCCGTTTTCCGTCCGCGAGGGCGGCATGATGCGCGAAGGCTATAACGAAGAGCTGGACTATCTGCGCCGGGTGCGCGACAACGGCGCGCAGATGGTTGCGGATCTCGAGCTGCGCGAGCGCGAGCGCACGGGCATCAAAAAGCTCAAGGTCGGCTATAACAAGGTTTTCGGCTATTACATCGACATACCCAAAAGCGCGGGAGACGCGCCCGTGCCGGAGGACTACATAAGAAAACAGACCCTTCTTTCAAACGAGCGCTACTTCACGCCGGAGCTCAAGGAGCTGGAAACGACGCTGCTTTCCGCGCGCGACCGCATATGCGAGCTTGAATTCCGCCTGTTTTCCGAGCTTCGAACCGCCGTGGCTCAGGAGGTGGACAGGGTCCAGCGGGCATCCGACGGGGTCGCGGAGCTGGATGTTTTCTGCTCGCTGGCAGAGGTCGCCGTCCGCTGCGGCTATACGATGCCGGAGGTCGATACGGGCTCCGTGCTGCATATAACCGAGGGACGTCATCCGGTGGTCGAGCTTACCCGCGACGACGTGATGTTCGTTCCGAACGACGTTTTCCTCAATGACGGGGAGGACCGCGTAGCTATCATAACCGGCCCGAACATGGCCGGTAAGAGCACCTACATGCGCCAGACGGCGCTCATCGTTCTGATGGCGCAGATAGGCTCCTTCGTTCCCGCGAAGCAGGCTGTCATCGGCATCACCGACCGCGTTTTCACGCGCATCGGCGCTTCGGACGACCTCGCCTCCGGCCAGAGCACATTCATGGTCGAAATGAACGAGGTCGCCTCGATACTCGGGCACGCGACGAAAAAGAGCCTGCTCATTCTCGACGAGATCGGCCGCGGCACCTCTACCTTCGACGGCATGTCCATCGCCCGCGCTGTACTCGAATACTGCGCGGACAGGCGCAGGCTCGGCGCGAAAACGATGTTCGCAACACATTATCACGAGCTTTCGGCCCTCGAGGGCGAGATCGAGGGCGTTAGAAACTATAACATAACCGCAAAGAAGCAGAACGGCCAGCTCATTTTCCTACGCAAGATCGTGCGCGGAGCCGCGGACGACAGCTACGGCATAGAGGTCGCAAAGCTCGCCGGAGTGCCGGACAGCGTGAT
>CAKSWM010000145.1 GCA_934511545.1 uncultured Oscillospiraceae bacterium
GGGCTATTCGTATATTCCCGAGAGCATCGCGGAGAGCGTTTTGCCGCCGCAGCCGCTGCCTATGCGCAGGCGGTGCAGCGAATAAATGCCCTGGCTCTGTTCGGAAACGCCCGGTTCGGTCGTAACGCCGATGCTGTATCCGGCCCTTTCCGCCTCTTCGAGCACGGCGTCGTTATACGCGCCGACGGGATAGCAGATGCTGACGACCTCCTGCCCGGTGAGCTGCGCGATAATCTCTCTGGAGCGCGTCAGCTCTTCGGCGGCGTCGCTGCGCGGGAGCGTGTCCAGCTCAACGTGGCTGTATGTGTGGGAGCCGAGCTCCATGCCGTTGTTCACCATCTCGGCGAACATGCTCTCGTCCATGCTCCAGTCCGACCAGCGGGCGGCGGGGATGACAAAGAAGGTCCCGGCGAAGCCCGCCGCCTTCAGGCGCGGCAGGACCTCGGTATACATCGTGCGGTAGCCGTCGTCGAATGTGAGCACGACGGGCTTTTCGGGCAGAGGCTCGTTTTCGTACCAGTGCGCATAGAGCTGCGCCAGAGTTATGCCGTGCCAGCCGTTCTCGACGAGCCAGTCGAGCTCGGACTGGAAGTCCGACGGCGAAAGGCAGAGGTCTCCGCCTCCGCCGGAGTTGACCTCGTGGTACATGAGCACGGGTACACGGTCATGGCGGACGTATTCGTACCTGGGGTTTGTAAGCGTTATGCGCCCGCGCGAGTCGCTGTCGTAAAGACGGCAGAGCATCGCGGCGCCCTC
The DNA here is from genome assembly GCA_934511545.1 of uncultured Oscillospiraceae bacterium. Classification (GTDB taxonomy): domain Bacteria; phylum Bacillota; class Clostridia; order Oscillospirales; family Oscillospiraceae; genus CAKSXP01. Next base: position 757 of record CAKSWM010000145.1, read on the forward strand.
CGCCCGCGTCAGCGTGTCGTGCGCGCGGAAGGCTCCGGTCCCGCTGTCGCCGACGACGATGCCGGCGCGGTAAAGCGCATAGACCTCGTCGCTGAAAAGGCCGCGGACATAGTCGGGTATCGCCCCGTCCTCGACGGAGTTGAGACTGCCCAGCCTGTCCTCACCGGCGGCGCGCGCAAGCAGGCAGGCAAAGGTCTCTCGCGTTGCGTTCAGGGAGAACCAGTCCGCGTCGTGATCCTCCGGCAGGATGCCGTTTTTGCGGCAGTAGTCGGAATACGGCGCATACCATGCCTCTCCGTCCTTAGCGGATTTTTCCTCCATCCCGTGGGCGAGGGCGGCGAGCTTCACGCTTTCGGCGTTGGTTATCGGGGCATCCGGCGCGAAGGTGCCGTCCTCGTATCCGCCGAAAAGGCCGAGACCGGCGGCGGTGGATACATAGTCATGGTACCATGCGTCCTCCGCGACGTCCGGAAAGCTGACAGGTTCTGCCGGCGCGGGATCTTTTTTGCCGCAGGCGGCGAAGATGAGCGCGCACAGCAGCAGGGCGGTCATGAGCGGGAGACGTTTTTTCATCACGGACACTACCTTTCCTGAAGTTTATCCCATGTACGCGGGAACGACGACCATGAAGTCCTCGCCGCCGGAAACGGTAACGGTGCCGCCCGGGAGATGCCGGACGCGCGCTGCGGGGAAGAGCGAGGTAAATTCGTCAACGGTGCCGATCACATCGAAGCCGAAGTCCGCGGAGCGGTAATGCATCGGGATCACCAGACCGGCGTCGAGCCGGTTTACCAGCTCAAAGGCCTGGCGCGCGTCTATCGTGTAATATCCGCCGACGGGGCAGAGGACCGCGTCGAGCCTGCCGAGCCGTTTTACCTGCTCGTCCGTCAGCTCACAGCCGAGATCGCCGAGATGTGCGATGCGGACGCCTTCGGCGGAGATGACATGTATCGTGTTTCCGCCGCGCAGCGCACCGCCCTCGGGATCGTGGAAGGTCTCGAGCGTTTCGATCGTGAAAGGGCTTTCTCCGCCGCAGGTGAGTTCGACGCACTGTACCCAGTTGTGGTCGTGGTGGCCGTGGCTGCAAAGTACGGCGTTCGCCCGCTCCCGGACGTCGGAAAGTCCCGGGACGCAGCCCGGCTCGAACGGGTCGATCACCAGCGAGTATCCGCCGTGGGTGATGCGGAAGCAGGAGTGCCCGAGCCATTTCAGTTCCATTATGTGTCCCTCCAATTCTGACAGTTTTTATGGTATTACAATATATAATATAACATAAATACGGCCCGTGCGCATAGAGAAATTATTGTGCATTTCCCACCGAACACATAGGCAAAGGCGGGTACAGCCAAAAAAGCCTTGTGTTTTATGTACCCGTGTAATATAATATTATACCATCATGGAACCATCTCCACTGGAAAGGAGCGTTTATTTGTGGTCAATCTCCAGAACGAAAACGGAACCATCAGCATAACGAGCGATGTTTTCACCAATATCGCCGGCGAGGCTGCGACCAATTGCTTCGGCGTCAAGGGCATGGCGAGCATCAGCAAGGAAAACGGGCTTGTGCAGCTGCTGCGGCGCGAGTCGATGTCCAAGGGCGTTTTCGTCAGCTTCAATGAAGACAACAGCATCTCCATAGCGCTGCATATCGTCGTTGACTACGGCGTCAATCTGCTTGCGCTTGCAAACAGCATCATGAACGAGGTCAGCTATAAGGTATCCACCGCCACGGGCGTGACGGTAAGAAATGTGGACGTCTATTTCGACTCCATGCTTTTGAGCTGAGGTATAAATAAATCAACGGACTCTTGAGCCCAATAATTCCCCGCATGGAGGTAATTTTCCTTGAGAGAATATATAGACGGCTCCGCCCTGACAGAGATGATACTCTGCGCGGCGGACGCATTGGACAAAAACAAGCAGGCGATCAATGAACTGAACGTCTTTCCCGTTCCCGACGGAGACACGGGGACCAACATGAGCCTGACCATGGCAAACGCCGCGGCCGAGCTGCGCAAAAAGCGCCCCGAAAACGTTGACGCCGTCGCGGACTGCGCCGCTTCCGCGCTCCTGCGCGGCGCGCGCGGAAACTCCGGCGTTATCCTTTCCCTGCTCTTCCGCGGCATCGCAAAGAGCCTGAAGGGCAAGGCCGTGGCAGACGCTCCGGGCTTTGCAAAGGCGATGAAGGACGGAATTGACGCCGCTTACAAGGCGGTCATGAAGCCTGCCGAGGGCACGATACTCACCGTAACGCGCGTCTCTGCCGCCTCCGCGGTCGAGTTTGCGGAGACCGGCTCCGATGTCGAGCTCATGCTCGTCTGCGCGCTCGAGAGCGCGAAGGACGCGCTTGCGGAGACTGTCAACCAGAACCCTGTGCTCAAGCGCGCCGGTGTTATCGACGCCGGCGGCAAGGGATACGTCACCATCCTCGACGCGATGCTCGGCTCGCTCCAGGGCCGCATCGCCGCCAGCGAAGAGGGCGTTTCCGCGGTCTCCGACCACGCGGACTTCTCCGAGTTCGACACCGGCGAGATCGAATTTGCCTACGACACCGTTTACATCGTCCGCAAGACCGTGGACAAGCCGCTCGACCTGCTGCGGGCCTATCTTGACAGCATCGGCGACAGCCTTGTCATCGCGGAGGACGACGATGTTTTCAAGGTCCATGTCCACACCAACATCCCCGGCGAGGCTTTGACGGAGAGCCAGAAATACGGCACGCTCGAGGTCGCAAAGATCGAAAACATGCGCACCCAGCACGATGAGCTTGTCGGCGCGGACGCCTCCGCGGAGCCGGAGGACGGCTATGCTCCGGCGACAAAGGAGTTCGGCTGCGTCGCGGTCGTTGCGGGCGAGGGCATGGAAACGCTGTTCCGCGATCTCGGCGTGGACCGGCTGGTGACGGGCGGACAGACGATGAACCCCTCGACCGAGGACATCCTGAAGGCCGTGAACCTCACCCCGGCAAAGACGGTCTTTGTTTTCCCGAACAACAAGAACATCATAATGGCGGCGGAGCAGTGCGCGCCGCTGACGGACAAGAACGTCGTTGTCATCCAGACAAAGACCGTGCCGCAGGGCGTTTCCTGCATGCTGGCCTTTGACCCGGAGGGGGAGGAAGAGGACATCGTTGCCGCGATGGAGGAGGTCATTCCGACGGTGCACACCGCACAGGTGACCTATGCCGCGCGCGATTCCGACTTTGACGGTCACGACATCAAGGCGGGAGAATATCTCGCGCTGTTTGACGGCGGTCTCGTCGGAAGCTATAAGGAGCCTGACGGTATGCTGTCCGACCTGGCGCAGAAGATGAACGAGATCGATCCCTCGCTCATAACCGTCTACTACGGCGCGGACGTCGAGGAAAAGGACGCGGAGAACGTCGGCGAAAGACTTCGCCGCGAGTTCCCCGATGCGGAGGTCAGCGTTATAGATGGCGGACAGCCTGTATATTATTATCTTATATCCGCGGAATAAAGCATGTTGATAAAACAAAAAAGCCTCGCTGAAGGATGCTCCCGATAAGAAAACATCGTGAGGAAAGAGAGAACGGTATAGCTTCGGCTGTACCGTTTTCTCATTTTTCCATT
>CAKSWM010000146.1 GCA_934511545.1 uncultured Oscillospiraceae bacterium
CCTTCTGGAGGATGCCTATGGCGGCGATATTGGCGGATGCGCCGATCGGCGTAAGGTTTCCGCCGAGCGTCGCGCCGACGAGCAGGCCGAAATACAGCACATAGGGCGAAAAACCGGTCGCCGACGCTATCGCCGAAACAACGGGGAGCATTGTTGCGACAAACGGTATATTGTCTATGAACGCGGAACACAGAACGGAGCCCCAGACGATTATGGTATACAGCAGGAACACGCTGTTTCCGCCTATCTTCACGAACAGGTCGCTTATCGCATCGATAACTCCCGCGCGGCTGACCCCGTCGATCACGATGAAAAGTCCCGCCAGCAGAAGCAGCGTTGCAAAGTCAACTTCCCTAAGAGCGTTCGCCGCTCCCGCAGTGCTTCTGTCTTTTACGGTATAATAAACCGCCGCGACGACAAATATCCCCAGACAGATAAAGCCGTTTATCATCTCCGGCTTATTGGGAAGGAAGGAAGCGAGGATGAGAAGAACGATATTGGCGCACAGCAGAACGGTGGGGAAATAATCCTTTACCTGCGTTGACGCCTTTGCATTCACCCGCTCCCTGTCCTTGCGGAACAGTATCATGATGACCGGGACGGTCGCAAGCGCTCCAAGCTCGACAGCCCAGAAAATCCCTGGCCTTCCGTTCATCCAGAAGAAATCGAGAAAATCCATGCCCGCATATCCTCCAAGCATGATACTGGTCGTGTCGCCGACAAGCGTTGCAGCGCCCTGAAGGTTTGAGGATACGGCGATCGCTATCAGCATCGAAACGGGAGATATCCGCATCTCCTTCGCTATCGCAAGCCCGACGGGCGCCAGCATCAGAACGGTAGCGACATTGTCGATAAAGGCGGATATTATCCCCGCGAACAGCGACATCGCAACGACGGCCCAGACGGTGTTCGGCGTTATCATAAGCAGCTTTTCCGCTATCTTGTTCGGCATTTTGGACTCAATGAAAAACGACACCGTTCCCATCGTTCCGAAAAGCATCATGAGAATGTTCCAGTTTATCACCCCCGGAAGCTCCTTCAGCGGCACAATGCCTGCGGCCACAAAGACGGCCGCGGAGACCAGAGCCACAACATATCTGTGCTTTGGAAGCGCGATCATAAAAACGTAGGTCAGCGCAAAAACGATTATTGCAAACAGCATATACCCTTCTCCTCAACAAAAAACAGACTCTTACCGCCCTCTGCGGTAAAAGTCCTGCGATCTCATTGCGGCTGAAAACGCCGCGGGACGCCGTAACGGACATATCCGTCCGCCGCCCTTTTCCATGCTTTCATTAATATAACTTACATTCCTGCGCTTGTCAACATGACCCGGCGGCGGCCGGACGCGCGAGGCGAAGGCATCGAGCCCCGCATTGAATATCCGGTTTGCATTACGATCATAATACTAATCCGCACCCGAAAATGCATCTATCTTTGTACACTTTGCCAATTGAAATCGGCATATCGCGAATGTATACTACTAATCGTAGTTTGTCGATTTAAAGCACACGCAAATCACAATTCAGAATCGAGGTACAAAAAATGAAAAAAGTTCTTTCCCTCATCCTTGCCTGCCTTATGATGGCGGCGCTGATGGCAGGATGCGGTAATTCCGACACCCCCGCCCCCATCGAAGCTCCCACCGCCGGTGAGCCGTCCGATGCCCCCGCAGACGAGCCCGCTGGTGAACCGGCGGACGAACCCTCCGCCGTTTATCACATCGGCATCGTCCAGCAGCTCGAGCACCCCGCTCTTGATGCCGCTACCGAAGGCTTTATGGACGCCTGCAAGGCGCTCTTCGGCGAGGCCAACGTCGTTTTTGATCTTCAGAACGGCCAGGGTGAACAGACCAACTGCGCGACCATCAGCAACAGCTTCGTCGCCGCCGACGTTGATCTGATTCTTGCCAACGCGACAACGGCTTTGCAGTGTGCGGCCGCCGCCACGAACTCCATCCCCATCCTCGGCACCTCCATCACCGACTATGCGACCGCTCTTGACATCGCCGACTGGACCGGCGCTACCGGCTCCAACATCTCCGGCACCAGCGACCTCGCCCCCATAACCGAGCAGGAGGCCATGCTCAAGGAGCTCTTCCCCGACGTTCAGAAGGTCGGCATCCTCTACTGCTCCGCCGAGCCCAACTCCGAATACCAGGCAAAGCTCTTTATTGAAGCTCTCGAGGCTGACGGCATCGCCCACGCCGAATACACCGCCGCCGACTCGAACGAGATCCAGTCCGTCGTGAACGCCGCCGTTGCCGAGTGCGACGTCCTCTACATCCCGACCGACAACACCATGGCCGCCAACACCGAAATCATCAACAACATCTGCCAGCCCGCCGGAGTCCCCATCATCGCCGGTGAGGACGGCATCTGCAAGGGCTGCGGCGTTGCCACGCTCTCCATCAGCTACTATGACATCGGATACCGCGCGGGCGAAATGGCCTATGACATTCTTGTCAACGGCGCCGACGTCTCCGCCATGAAGATAGAATTTGCCTCCAACGTCACCAAGGAATACAATCCCGTCATCTGCGAAGCTCTGAATATCACAGTTCCGGAAGATTACACCGCAATAGAAATGGGTTGATCAAATGCTGCAATACTTCGCATCACTTGACCCCATGACGCTTATGAGAGCCCTGCCCGGCAATGTCGCGCAGGGCCTCATTTGGGGCGTCATGGCGCTTGGCGTTTTTATAACTTTTCGCCTTCTTGATTTTGCCGATCTGACCGTTGACGGCTCGCTTGCCACGGGCGGCGCGGTCGCCGTCATGCTCATAAGGGCCGGAGTCGATCCGGCGCTCGCTCTTGTATTTGCGTTTCTCGCCGGAATGGCCGCCGGACTTATCACCGGCCTGCTCCATACCGCGCTCGGTATCCCCGGAATACTCGCCGGCATACTCACGCAGATATCGCTGTATTCAATAAACCTCGGCATAATGGGAAAGTCCAATCAGGCCATCAACGTGGACCAGTACCGGCTCGTTGCGTCGCTGCGCTATGTCACCGGCGACCTTTCCACGCGGCTGCGGTTTTTCGCCCTTCTTATCGTCGGCGTCGCCGTCATTATCGCCATCCTGTACTGGTTCTTTGGGACGGAGCTAGGCAGCTCCATCCGCGCCACCGGCTGCAACCAGAGCATGTCCAGGGCTCAGGGGATCAACACGAATTTCATCAAGATCCTCGCACTCATGATCTCCAACGGTCTGGTCGGCCTGTGCGGCGGAATATACGCACAGTATCAGGGCGCGGCTGACGTCAACATGGGCCGCGGCGCTATCGTCATCGGCCTTGCCGCCGTCATAATCGGAGAAGTCCTGTTTTCAAAGCTTTGCTCGAAGAGCAAGATCGGCTTTGCCCTGACGATGGGCTCCGTCTGTATCGGTGCGATCCTCTATTACGTTGTAATAGCGATCGTTCTCTGGTTCAAGATGCCTTCCGATTATATGAAGCTGTTCTCCGCCGCCGTCGTTGCCTGCTTCCTCGCCGTCCCCTATCTCAAGGGCAAGTACGGAAAAAAGCGTAAGGGGGCGCATAAGCAATGAGCTACATGCTTGAAGTCAAAAATGTAAGAAAAACCTTCAACCCCGGTACTATAAACGAAAAGATCGCGCTGGCCGGTGTTGACCTCTGCCTGAATGACGGAGATTTCGTCACCATCATCGGCGGAAACGGCGCGGGAAAGTCAACGACGCTCAACGCCATAGCGGGCGTCTGGGACGTTGACGAGGGCAGCATCGTTATTGACGGTGTTGATGTCACCCGGCTCCCCGAGCACAGGCGCGCAAAGTATCTCGGACGGGTATTCCAGGACCCGATGACCGGCACCGCCGCCACTATGTCGATTGAGGACAACATGGCCGTTGCGGCAAGGCGCGGCAAGCGGCGCACTCTGCGCTGGGGCATATCCAACGCCGAACGCAATACCTACCGCGAAATGCTCAAATCACTCGATCTCGGCCTTGAGAGCCGTCTGACGGCAAAGGTAGGTCTGCTCTCCGGCGGTCAGCGCCAGGCAATAACGCTTCTCATGGCGACGATACAGCGCCCGAAACTCCTGCTCCTGGATGAGCACACGGCGGCGCTCGACCCCAAGACCGCCGAAAAGGTTCTGAATATCTCCGACAAGATCATCGCCGAAAACGGACTCACTGCCATGATGGTAACTCACAATATGAAAGACGCCATCGCCCACGGCAACCGCCTTATCATGATGCATCAGGGCCGGATAATATACGACGTCAGCGG
>CAKSWM010000147.1 GCA_934511545.1 uncultured Oscillospiraceae bacterium
GCCTTGGCTTCCTCAGTCATGCGGCCCTTCTCGACATTGCGGCCATAAGCCTTCTCTATCTTAGCGACAGCAGCGGCAACCTTCTCGGGGTTGCGGCCATAAAGCAGAACCTCGTAGCCCTTGCTGGCAGCATGCTGAACTATGCCGGAACCCATCTGGCCCTGGCCAAGAACTGCAATCTTCTTGATGGACATTGTGTTTCCTCCTATAAAATAAAATATAATTTAACTTATTGCACCTCCTGCCCTGCTTTGCAGAGCAGGAAGCGCATTTTGGGGTGTCAGTTGTTCGTGAACACAGCCGTTCTCTTCTCGATCATCGCGGCCGCGTCCCCGCAAGCTCCATATCCCTCGCTTCCGCGCTTGCGCAGAAGCTCGCTCATTTCGCTGCGGCTCCTTTCTGAACGAAACCCGCTTGCGCTGGGCTTTCGTTCAGCGCCCTGGAAATTGGAAAGAGGGAATGGCCGCTCGATTCTTTTGTCAGTTGTTCGTGAACACAGCCGTTCTCTTCTCGATCATCGCGGCCATTCCCTCTTTCTGGTCGTGAGTATCGAACAGAAGAGTGAACTCGGTAGTCTCCTGAGACTTACCGGCGGCAACGGTCTCGATAGCAGCCTTGTTGATCGCAGCCTTTGCGGAGGCAAGCGCACAACCAGGCTTTGCGATCAGAGCCTTTGCGATCTCAACGGCCTTGCCGTAGATCGCGTCGTACTCGGCCTTTGCAGCCTCGGCTTCGGCGGCTTTGGAAGCGGCCTTTGCGGCATTGATCTCTTCCTCATTTCCACCGAGCTTTGCCGCCTTCAGGGCACCCTTTGTCTCCTTGACCTTAGCAGCGAGCTCTGCGGGGCATTCGGCGAACCAGTTGAGCAGACCAAGCTTGTAGGCCTCTGCGCCGGGGATCATCGGGGTCAGCATGACGAGTTCCTTGGCCTTTGCGGGACCGAGGATCGCGGTCGCACGGGCGCAGCCGTTGGCGCCGGGGATGATTCCGAGTCCGACCTCCGGGAAGGACAGCGTAGTGCGCGGTCCGCCAACGCGGAAGTCACAGGCAAGGGTCATCTCGCAGCCGCCGCCGAACGCAAATCCGCCGACTGCGGCGATGGTCGGGATGGGCATGGTCTCGAGAATGTTGTTGATATCGATGGCAAGACCGCAGAACTCCTTGGCATAGCGCGGAGTGGCCTCTGCCATTTCCTTGACGTCGGCGCCGGCGGCAAAAGCGCGCTCGGAACCGGTCATGATCAGGACGCGGACGCTCTCATCAGCCTGTACGAGCTTGATAGCCTCCATGATGTCCCTGTTGATCTCGCTGTTGAGCGCATTAAGGGCCTTGGGTCTGTTAAGCTTTATGGTGGCTATGCCCTCTTCAACAGTGTAAATTATGTTCTGAAACTCCATATTTCTCCTCCTGAGCTTATTCAGCAGGTATGGACTGACCGCCGTCGCAAAGGATATAGGTGCCGGTCATATAGTTGAAGCTGTCGGAGCACATGGCAAGAACCGGTCCGGCAATCTCTTCGATCGTGCCGAGGCGGCGGACTGAGGTGGCCTTCGCCTGCTGCTTGTAGTAAGCGGTCTCGTTGCCGTTCTCGTCGATAAAGAACTCCTCGTTGAGCGGAGTGACGACGTATCCCGGGCAGATGCAGTTGCAGGTGATGTTCTCACGGCCAAAGTTGTTTGCCATAGTGCGGGCGAGGCTCATGCAGGCAGCCTTGGAGGCGCCGTAGCCGACAACGCCCTTGCCGCCGATGATGCCGCCGACAGAAGCGGTGATGATGATCTTGCCGCCCTTTTTGCCGTTGGTCTCGTTCTGCTTTATCATCTGACGGGCAGCCGCCTGGCAAAACATGAAGGTTCCGGTCAGGTTGGTGGCAATGACCTTCTCGAAATCGGCAACGCTGTACTCGGGGCGGCCTTCGCGGGTCTCAACGATGAGAGCGGTGGGGCCGGAAACACCGGCGTTGTTGATGAGAATATTCAGTTCGCCGAACTCCTCGACAGTCTTGTCGATGACCATCTGGACGTTCTCGGCCTTGCTGGAGTCGGCCGGGATGCCAAGGGCACGTCCGCCCTTGCAGTAGTTCTCGTTGAGGTCTGCGACAGCGTCGATGACCTTTTTCTCCGTACGGGCAGTGATAACGACATTGCATCCGTAAGCTGCCAGAGCGCAGGCAATTCCGAAGCCCAGTCCCTGGGTTCCACCGGTTATGATGGCGGTCTTGCCGGTCAGGTCGAAGGACGGAATCCCCATCTTGCGATTGAGATGTTCCATAGTCTTATTTCTCCTATAACTTATTATGGCTGCAGGACTTATTTCTTCGCAGCCTTGGTAGCGTCGAAACGCTCGAGCATCTTGCGCGGGGTCTGGACCGCACGCTCATAGCGCGGGCACTCCTCGTATCCGGGCAGGCCGGCAAGGTACTTGGCGATCTTCTTGAGCTCTTCAAGATCGTAGCGGCTCATGAGGGTGATCTCCTCCATCAGCGGGGAGCCGCCACCATGGACGCCGGCAACAGCCTGAGCGGCCTCGAAAGCGTCGCAGAGACGGTCTTCCATCATGCGCATGACGCGATGAGTATCCTCTGCGGAGTAAGCGGGATTGCGGCGGATGTACTTGTTGCACAGCTCGCCGACATTGTCCTCTTCCATAAAGAAGTTCTCTTCGCTGGGCAGGGAGGCGCAGACACCGCCCGTGAGGTCGGCAAGGATCTCATACTCGTGATAGATGTTGTGTCCGGCGAGACGACGTCCGCAGTTGGTGAGGATCTCGTCGGGGACCCACTGGCCGGAGGGGAACTGAACAGCGCGCTGAGCGGACTGCTGACCTGCGGCGTAAACGAGCTCTGCGGTCTGGATGATGTCGCACAGCTTCTGGCGGACGTGGGACTCTTTGGCGATATCGTTCACATCGGCGACGAGAGCGGCCTGGGAGGCAATGACCTCGGAGACAGCGGTCTTGCAGCCGGTGTAGGAATGACGGTGATAGTGAGCGAACATCAGGGCGAGATAGCCGGCGTAACGGCAGACACCCTCGTTGTCGCGGCCGCACATGAACACGCGCTCATAGGGAACGAAAACGTTGTCAAAGATGGTCAGGGACTCAACATCGCCGACCTTGGAATAGGGAGCCTCAAGGTAGTGACGCTTGTGATGCTGGCCGGGCAGGGCCATGATCTTGATGCCTTCCCAGTCTGCGGGCAGAGCAAACGCAACAGCGTAATCAGCATCATCAGGGCTCATGAACTTGGTGGGGTTGACGATGATCTCGTCAACATAGGGGGCGTTGGAGTTGCAAATCTTTGCACCGCGGACGATGATGCCCTTGCAGGGCTTTCCGTCGATGCCGATACCGTCAACATTGGTATCAACGACGTGGACAAAGACATCGGGATCGGGCTGCATATGGGCTCTCTTGTACTTGGGGTTGCGGGAACCCTTGACGTCGGTCTGGGCGCAGTTGGCGATGAGATCACCTTCCTGCAGGTAAGCTATGTACTTGAGGAGGCGCTGATGATACTCGGTGCCGCAGGCCGCGTCGCAGTCGTAGGTCACGGAGTACAGAGCATTGATGGCGTCGGTGCCCATGCAGCGCTGCATGCAGCCGCCGACACGGTGGCAGATCAGACGGGTCATGAGCTGCTTCTTCAGCAGGTCTTCCTTGCTGTGGTTGACGTTGGTGCAGCGGTTGATGATCGCGCCTTCCATGCCGGGGATGTTCGACTCGGCCAGGCACACGTCCGCATAGCGGGGGTCGTTCGCCGTGTCGTAGCACTGCTTCATGACGTAGGTACCGCCCTGGATCCAGTCCGCCAGGTCGCGGCCTTCGCCCTCGACGCCGTTGGAGCGGTCGAGCTTCTGACCGTGCAGATACACGTTCGGCTTCATGGCGAGCAGACGCGCTTTGTACTGCTCATAGGTTCCGACATACTTTTCAGGCATTTTCTCCATCTCCTGTATCATTCTCTTTATTGAAAGTTGTTTGGGCACAAAACAGTTTTTTTGCTCAGTTGATAGTCATACCGCCGTCGACCGGGATCAGCACGCCCGTGACGTAGCCGGCCGCGTCGCTGCAGAGGAAGGCGATCACGCTGGCGATTTCCTCGGGCATGGCGTAGCGGCGGACAGAGATCATCTTCGTAACGGCGGCGACGTTCTTCTCGTCGGCCATAACGTCCTTGGTCATGTCCGTGAGGACATAGCCGGGCGCGACGGAGTTGCAGAGGATGCCGTAGCGGGCCAGCTC
>CAKSWM010000148.1 GCA_934511545.1 uncultured Oscillospiraceae bacterium
GAGGAGGCCATTGCGCTTGCCCGCGCGGGACACGAGGTCACGATCGTGGAGATGCAGGAAGAGCTGGCCCCGGACTGCGGCCGTATGCATCGCCTGAATGTGCTGCACGAGATAGAGAACAGCGAAAATATAACCGCTGCGACCGGCCACGCCTGCGCCTCCATCAGCAAAGAGGGCGTGCGCGCCAAGGCGTCCGACGGCGGCGAGGTCCTGTTCCCTGCCGACACGGTCATTATGGCCGCCGGTATGACGCCGAACAGCGCGGAAGTCGATCGTCTGCGCCCGATGGTGAAGGAATACGCCGTTATCGGCGATGCTCTGCGCTCCGGCCAGATCGGGTCTGCAACGAGCAGCGGCTATTATGCCGTCGTCACCGCCGACAGCAGACCGTGAACTGAGTATCCATATATAAGCGCGCTTGATTTTCATATTTTCGGCTGCTTTTCTTTCGTCAGCAGCCGCTTGTATGTCAGGTCCATAACGGCCGCGCCCAGCGGGGCCGTGATCAGTATCGCAAGAACGGCAACGGACAGAACGGTTTGACCGCATGGCAGTCCCAACGCAAGCGGCACAGAGCCGATAGCGGCCTGCACGGTAGCTTTCGGAAGATATGCGGCCATGCAGAAAAGGCGCTCTCTCCATGTCAGGTCCGTTCCCGCAAGGCACAAGGCAACGCCGGCCGAACGAAAAACGAGGGCGAGAAAGATCATCGGCACAGCTGCGATGCCGGCGTTCAGCGTATAGCGGATATCGACCGCCGCGCCGACCAATACGAACAGGATCACCTCCGTGGCCAGCCAGAGCTTCCCGAACTTCTCGGCCAACCGCTTTGATACAGGGGCGGGGCCTTTGATCCTGATAACGCAGGCCATGCTCACAACGGCCAGCAGACCGGATACGGATACCATTCATTTCAGCCATGCTTCGATCGCCATCAGGAGAAAAGACGTTCCCAGAATGACGATCACCTTCGTGCTGTTGCGGACGAGACGCCCGTGGGCGTATGCCGCTTCAAAAAACAGCTCCAGAAGGAAGCCCGCGGCCGCGCCCAGAGCAATGCCGAGCACAATGGAGATGGGGATATTCACAAAGTCCATTATGTCCGCGCTGCCGCCCTGCGCCATGCCGGCAAAGGTGGAAAACAGCACGATAACAAAAATATCGTCGTAGGACGCTCCTGCCATAATGAGCTGGGGAATGCTTTTGCCCGTGCCGTATCCTTCATCCATGAGCTGTACCATTCGGGGCACGACCACCGCCGGAGAGACCGCGCCGAGGACCGCACCCATAACGGCGGCCTCTATCCGCGTAACGCCAAGAATAGAAGGGGCAAACAGAAAAAACGCCAGTATTTCGCAGCTTGCCGGAACGAAGGACATCATAACGGCGGGACGTCCGACTCTCTTCAGATCGGACAGATCGAGAGAGAGCCCTGCTTTGAGCAGGATGATGATAAGCGCCATTTGCCGCAGATCCGCCGAAACGGACAGAATCGAAGGATCGAGCAGATCAAGGACATGTGGCCCCAGAACGATCCCCGTTATCAGCATACCGATTATCCGGGGCAATTTGAGCCTTTGGCATACCGCGGCCGTCGAAAGCCCGGCAAGAAAAATAAACGCCAGTGATGTCAGCATGTTTGTTCCTCCCGTAAACGCAAAAAAGCCGATGCCCTTCTGCGAACAATAAAAAATCGCAGAAGTCATCAGCTTAAAAAAGCGATTCAGGTCACCCATGGGAGAACTTCATTCCCGAGTTCAGTATAGCTCAGAGCGCGGCGCTTGTAAACCGTTTTTTCAAACGGATATAAAACTGACACATTCCGCTGAAAAATTTGACTATCGGGAAGACGCTGTCCCGGCTATAATTACAGGCAAAGGCGCGGAAAAGCGCGCCGGGAAAGGAAACGAAAACGGTGGGAAACTCGGCGATAACGGTTCGGAGAGAAAAATGGACCGGCAGGATATGTTATGTTTTTCTGGTTTTTCTGACCGGCTGTCTGGTCGGCTGGGTATATGAAGAGATATTCTATTGGGCATCGGAGGGCATTCTCCGGAACCGGGGGATCCTGTATGGTCCCTGGCTGCCGATATATGGCGTCGGGGCCGTTGCCATTTATGCCCTGAAGCCGCTGAAGAAGCGCCCGCTGCTGCTGTTTCTGCTGTGCGTCGGCGTTACCGGAGCAGCGGAATACATCATCGGATATGCCGGTATCCGGTTTTTCAGCCTTCGGCTGTGGGATTACAGAGGACTTTTTCTGAATCTGAACGGCATCGTCTGTTTCCGGAGCGTGATAAGCTTCGGCGTTCTGGGCATGATATTTCATTACATGATCGAGCCGCTGGCGGAAAGCCTGTACAGCAGAAATGAACCGCACCTCATTCATGGCGCGTGTTTCATACTCGCTTTGCTGTTTTTGGCGGATTGTGTTCTGAGCGCCCTTTTCAGAACGCCGATAACATATTGACGCGGCGGGAAAACAGCGGTATAAATGAAGATAATGAGGAGGATACAAATGATGAACAGAAGATTATACAGATCAAATAATGACAAGATGCTGTGCGGCGTCTGCGGCGGCATCGCGGAGTATTTCGGCCTTGACCCCACTCTGGTGCGTCTTGGCTGGGCGGCGTTCTGCGCTTTGGGCGGCAGCGGCGTTCTGGCCTATATCATAGCGGCCATTATAATTCCCAGCGCCCCGGAAGCGTAAAAAGCGGGCGGAAAGCAGAGACTGAAAACGCCTGCGCAGATGAGAGCACACACAGGTAAAGAACAAGGAGACCGGACCGCGGCATCGCGGTCCGGTCTTGACTTATAAAGAACTCTTTATTATATCATGTTGCTGTATCCCATAAGATATTCATCGACCTGCCGGGCGCATCTGCGGCCTTCCTCGATCGCCCAGACGACAAGTGAGGCTCCGCGCCGGGCGTCTCCGGCCGCAAAGACCTTTGGGACGCCGGTGTAATAGCCGTCCGCTTCGGTGCGGATGACGCCGTGCGAGTCCAGCTCCGCGCCGAAGCAGGAAGCGGAGCGGGGCTCACATCCGGCAAAGCCCGCCGCGATCAGAAGCAGGTCACAGGGAATGACGCGTTCGCTGTCCGGACTCTCGACCATGGTAAGACGTCCGTTTTCATCCGTCACCGGGTCGGAGCTTATGATCCTCAGCGCGCAGACGCGTCCGGCGTCGTCCGCGATTATCTCTTTGATGGTCGTCCGGTACATGCGGGGATCGTGTCCGAACACGGCAATGGCCTCCTCCTGGCCGTAATCGATCTTTGAATTGGAGGCGGCGGAGGGCCTCGGCCAGCAGCCTTTGCCGGAAGAGTCCGCCTGTCTGGGCTTGCGCACGAGCTGGAGGACGGAATCGCAGCCCTGACGGATAACGGTTCCGACGCAGTCGTTTCCAGTGTCGCCGCCGCCGACGATGACAACGTTCCGCCCTTTGGCGGACTCCATGCCCTCTGAAGCTCCGTCCAGAAGAGATCTTACGGAATCCGTCAGGAAATCGACGGCGAAGCGGACACCGGAAATGCCGTCCCAACCGGCTTCAAGCTGTCTCGGCTGCCTTGCGCCGCAGCAGAGGATAACGGCGTCGTATTCATTGAGCACCGAACCGGCGTCAATATTAACGCCGACGTCCGCGCCCAGCTCAAAGGTGACACCCTCCTCCCGCATAAGCTTTATGCGGCGCTCAACGATATCCTTTTCGAGCTTCATATTGGGTATGCCGTACATCAGCAGCCCGCCGGCTCTGTCGTCCCGCTCAAAGACGGTGACCGAGTGCCCGCGCCTGTTGAGCTGGTCCGCAGCCGCGAGCCCCGCGGGGCCGGAGCCGATGACCGCAACGGCCTTTCCGCTGCGCACGGCGGGAGGGCGGGGCATTATGCTGCCTGTGCGGAAGCCCTCTTCGATAATGGCAAGCTCGTTTTCACGGATAGTAACGGGGTCGTCATAAAGTCCGCAGGTGCAGGCGCTCTCGCACAGCGCGGGGCAGACTCTGCCCGTGAACTCCGGAAAGTTGTTGGTCTTGCACAGCCTTGCCAGCGCCTGGTCCCAGTTTCCGCGGTATATCTCGTCGTTCCACTCGGGGATCAGGTTGTGCAGGGGACAGCCGATAAATGTGGAGCCGAGCGCCGTTCCGGACTGGCAGAACGGAACGCCGCAGTTCATGCAGCGGGCACCCTGTTCCTGACGCGCGTCCCTGT
>CAKSWM010000149.1 GCA_934511545.1 uncultured Oscillospiraceae bacterium
CCTATACCAGGGCGGAAGGCACGGCCTCCGTTTTCTATGACGAGAGCCGTCTGAGCTCCCACTGGGCCTGGGCGGACATATCCTATGTCCAGAAGCACGGCGTCATGCAGGGCGACGGCGCCGGGTTCAAGCCGAACGAGCACCTGACGCGCGCAATGGCCGTTACGATACTCTACCGCGCCTGCGGCTGTCCTGAGCCTGCGGCGGACGGACCCGTTTTTGACGACGTTCCGGCAAATGCCTGGTATTCCGCCGCCGTCGCCTGGGCCGGCGGAACCGGCATCGCGGAGGGCTACGGCAGCGGGCGCTTCGCCCCGAACGACGAGGTGACGCGCGAACAGATGTTTACGCTTGCCACGCGCGTCTGCGCCCTTCCGGGGGAGTGCCCGAAGTCCCTGAACGATTACACGGACGACGACCGCATAAGCTCCTGGGCCTTCGAGAGCGCCGCGCTGCTGCGCGTGAACGGATTCCGCTCCGCGAACGACGTTGAGCTTCTCCGTCCGCAGAGTGCCATGACCCGCGCGGAGTGCGCGGAGCTGATACACTGGATGATGGAAAGGGAGGCTTTTCCCAATGTATGAAAAACTGACTCTGCCCAACGGCGTCCGCATCGTTTATGAACACATCGCCCATGTCCGCAGCGTCTCCGCCGGAATTTTCGTCGGGGCAGGCTCGCGCTGCGAGCGCCCCGCGGAGAACGGCGCGGCGCACTACATCGAGCACATGCTCTTCAAGGGCACGGCCACGCGCACGGCCTCGGAGCTGGCCTTCGAGATGGACGCGATCGGCGGACAGATAAACGCCTGCACGACGCGCGACAGCACCTGTTTCCACGCCCGCGTGCTGGACAGTCACCTCGGCCGCGCGGCGGACATCCTGTGCGACATGTTCTTCAACTCCCGCTTCGACGAGGCGGACGTTTGCAGCGAACGCAGCGTTATAAACGAGGAGATCGACATGTATGACGACGTGCCGGAGGACATCGTCATCGAACGGCTGATGAAAAAATGCTTCCCCGGTGCGCTGGGCCGGCCGATACTCGGCACCCCCGCAACGCTGGAAAAGCTGGACGGCGGCGCTCTGCGCGCGTTCAAGAACGAGCATTACACGCCCGACAGGATAGTCGTTGCGCTCTGCGGATCGTTTGACGACGGCGCCATAACCTCTCTGGCAGAGCGCTTTTCCGCGCTGGAGCCAAAAAAAGCGCGCCGCCTCTCGAAGGGCGTTTACCGACCGGCTGTTTACATCAAAAAGAAGGCGACGGAGCAGAACCAGCTCTGTCTCGGCTTTGAGGGCGCGCCGTCCTCCGACCCGGACCGCTATGCTCACCAGCTGATGTCGCTGATTCTCGGCGGAGGAATGTCCTCGCGCCTGTTCCAGACCGTGCGCGAGAAAAACGGACTCTGCTACTCGATATATTCGTTCTCCTCATCGTTCTCGGACACGGGTCTTTTCGGCGTCGCAACGGCGCTCGACCGCGAAAACGACCGCCGCGCGCTGGCGCTCATACGCGGCGAGCTTGAAAAGATGCGCAATGAGGGCGTGACCGCGGAGGAGCTTGACAGGGCGCGCGAACAGGCAAAGTCAAACATCGTCATCGGCCTTGAGTCCACCTCCGCGCGCATGAACCGTCTCGGCTACGGCGAGCTGGTGCACGGCCGCTGCTCCGATACGGACGAGCTGATAAGCCGCTACGACTGCATAACGCGGGAGGACATCCTGCGCTCCGCGCAGAAACTGCTCGACCCCTCCCGGATGAGTCTTTCCGCCGTCGGGCGGCTGGCTCCGGAGGAGGAATATCTGAAGATATTCGAATAACGCGCAAAAAAAGAGCGCGCCTTTCGGCACGCCCCGGCAATACCTCCAGGCAGACCGGCAGTTCTTCCCCCGCCGGTCTGCCGTCAGGCGCTGAGCGCCTCTACCCGCTGTTTGATATACGGCTGCACCTCATCGATGCCTATCCCGAGCGCGACGGCAAGTTCTCCGTGGAGAAGCTCCTCCGCCCGCTTCATATACCGCTCATCGACCTGCCCGAACTTTTTCCGCTGCTGTTCAAGCTCCTTCCTCTTGCTGTAAAGCGACATCAGCATACAGACAAGCTCACGGCAGTCGTGACTGCGTATGACCGCCTCATAATGCTCGGCAAGCTGGCGCAGAACACGGTTGTGATAACTCTCCGCACATATGGAGGGGATCTCGTCAATGAGCGCCTCGGCGTCCTCGCGGGATATGACGGGGCGCATAAAGACCTTCCGGTTGTCCGCGGGCGTAAATATTGTGCAGTCACGATAAACGGGGCTCAGCTCATAGTAAAGACGCCCCTTCTCCTTTTGATCCTTTGACGGCGCGATGCCCTCGACCCGGCACACGCCGCTGCTTCCGTATACGATAACGTCCCCGACTTCAAACACTCTTTTCACCCTTTCAAAAAAGCGGCCCTCCCGGCCGCACTGTATTATATATTCCCTCGGCCGGCAAGACCTTATCTGTCCCTGTCAGCCAATGGTATTATAACACGGAAAATTTTTTGATGTAAGAAAAACTTTCCGCCCTCTTGACGTGGGTGCTATAATTAAATAGAAATAAAAAACAAAAGAGGTAATAATATATGACAAAAGTAACGATTTTTTCCGGATTTCTCGGCGCCGGAAAGACGACGCTCATCAAAAAGCTTCTGGCCGAGGCATGGCAGGGCGAAAAGGTCGTCCTGATCGAAAACGAATTCGGCGAGATCGGCATTGACGGCGGCTTCCTGCGCGAGGCCGGCGTTGAGATAACCGAAATGAACAGCGGCTGCATCTGCTGCAGTCTCGTCGGCGACTTCGGCCGCGCGCTGGAGCAGGTGACCGAACAGTTCCACCCCGACCGCATCGTGATCGAGCCCTCCGGCGTCGGCAAGCTTTCGGACGTTGTCGCCGCCGTTGAAAACAGCTCCGCGGAGCTGGCTATCGTCAGCAAGACCGTCGTCGTTGACGCCGTCAAGTGCAAAATGTACGCCAAAAACTTCGGCGAATTCTATAACGACCAGATCGAGTCCGCCTCCGCCATCGTCCTCAGCCGCAGCCAGAAGCTCTCCGCCGAAAAGCTTGCCGACTGCGAAAAGCTTCTGCGCGAGCACAACGCCGGCGCCCCCATCGTCACCACGCCATGGGACGAGCTGGACGCCGCGGCGCTTCTGCGCGCGATCGAGCCGGAGCAGAGCCTGGAGCAGCTTCTGCGCGAACAGGAGGAGCACGCCCACGAGCACCATCACCATCATGACCATGACCACGGCGACGAATGCACCTGCGGCTGCCACGACCACGAGCATGAGCACGAACATGAGCATGAACACGAGCACGAGCATGAGCATGACCACGGCGAGGGCTGCACCTGCGGCTGCCACGACCACGAGCATCATCACCACCATCACCATGACGGCGAGCACGACGCGGACGAGGTCTTTACGACCTGGGGCTTTGAAAGCTCAAAGTCCTTCAGCGAGGAGGAGCTTAACGCCGCGCTCGAGGCGCTCGACAGCGGCAAATACGGCACGGTCCTGCGCGCGAAGGGCATCGTCCCCTGCACCGACGGCGGAAAGTGGCTGCACTTCGACTACGTTCCCGAGGAGCACGAGCTGCGCCGCGGCGCCGCCGACTATACCGGCCGCCTGTGCGTGATCGGCGCGGCGCTGAACGAGACCGCGCTCGCGGAGCTCTTCGGCGCGCCCGACAAGAGGTGACCGCAGTGAAAAAAGCCATTCCCGTATATCTCTTTCTTGGTTTTCTCGAGAGCGGCAAGACAAAATTCATCCAGGAAACGCTGGAGGACGAGCGCTTCAACACCGGCGAGAAAACGCTTCTTCTCATGTGCGAGGAGGGCATTGAGGAATATGCTCCGGATCAGTTTTCCTCCGCGGCCGTCCACATCGTCTCCGTCGAGGGCAAGGAACAGCTCACGCAGGAATTTCTTGAGCAGGCCGCCGCAAAAATACGCGCCGAGCGCGTCATCATCGAGTACAACGGGATGTGGGAGCTTCAGACGCTGGGCGAGGCGCTGCCCGAATCCTGGCGCATCTATCAGATACTGCTGACGATCGACTCTTCGACCTTCCCCGTGTATCTTCAGAACATGCGCCAGCTGACCGTTGACAAGCTGCGCAACGCCGAGGACGTCATCTTCAACCGCGTCACGGAGGACACCGACCGCGCGATGCTCCACCGC
>CAKSWM010000150.1 GCA_934511545.1 uncultured Oscillospiraceae bacterium
GCCCGGGAACGCTCGCCTGGCCGTACCAGTCCTTCCAGCCGAGGACAGTCAATCCCTTATCCAGCATCGGCTGGACGCCGCGGATTATGCAGCGGCCGGGAAGTATGCCGTGGGTGCAGAAAAAGAACGCGTGCTTGCCCCTGACGGCCTCGGGCAGGGCGTTTATATGCCAGATGACGTTGGTTATCGGGCTGCTGCTCCAAACGCAGCTTCCGATGCCGACAAGGTCGTACTCGAGCCAATCCTCGGGCTTTACATCCCTGAGCGACTTGACATCGCACTGTCCGGTGCGCCTTCTGATGCCCTCGCCGATGGCAAGCGCTATCTTTTTTGTGTTGCCCGTCTGGGAATAGAATATGACCAGGCTCTTCATGGGTATTCCCTCCTGTATTAGTGTTTCTCCCACGCAGACCGACGGCTTTGGCCGCCGGCCCGCGCTTTAGGGAGTGAGAAGAAAGGAGCTGAAAGCTTACTTATCGATTCCGATGATGGCATAGTAGCCGGAGGTCGTGCAGTGCTTGATCTTTCCGACTTTGCGGCAGTCGCCTATCATCTTGACATAGGGCGCCAGGCCAAGGAACTTCTGTGCTTCCTCGGAGTTGGACTTCATGCCGGAGGCGAAGATGACCGTATCCGCGTTCACGACGACCTCGCTGCCGTCGCTGTTGACGCAGCGGACACCGTTGTCGAGGACCTCTCTGCAATCGCAGTTGTAGAGAACGTCTACCGGGCGCTCATAGGACGCGAAATCCTGGAGCATCATCGGGATGGGATTGTAAATGCCCATCATGATGTTCTCATGCGGAGCCAGAACGCCGCGGCGATTGACGATCGTGACCTTCTTGCCCTCGTTGGCCAGATGCAGCGCCAGCTCGCAGCCGGTGATGCCGCCGCCGACGATAGCAACGGTGTCGCCGATGCGTTCGGGCTCGTCAAAGGCCTGCATGACATCCAGCGCAAGGGGCTTGCCTGCGCCGGGGACATTGGGAACGACAGGGTGAGATCCGACCGCGATGATAAGAGCATAGGGGTCGAGTTCCCTGATGAGTTCCGGAGTTGCCTCGGTGTTGAGCAGGACCTTGATGTTCTCCTTGTCATGCATACGGAAGATCATGTTGTCGCGGAAGCGCTTGATATCGCTCTTGATGGAGTCGTTGTCCGCGAAGCGGGTCAGGCCGCCGAGACGGCCGGTCTTTTCGATCAGCGTTACGTCGTGGCCCTTGTCCGCGGCGACCTCGGCCGCCTTCATGCCGGCCATACCGCCGCCGATTATGACGACCTTGCGCGGATTTTCGCTCTTTTCGAGCTTCCAGACCAGATCGGTGTAGTAACGCTCGGGGTTGATGGGGTTAACGCCGCACTCGTTGCCCTCATAGCAGCCGTAGCAGCGGATGCAGGTGTTGCAGTATTCGCCCTTGCCCTCAAGGACCTTGCGCGGGAAATAGGGGTCGGAGATATTGAACTGGCGGGCGGCCGTGACGAAGTCGGCGGTGCCTTCCGCGATTATCTGTTCGGCCTTCTCGGGATCGTTGACGCTGTTGCACATGGCTATGGGCGTCTTGATACCGGCGGCCTTGATCTTCTTGCAGGCCTCTTCATTGTAGAAGTTGCGGCGGAACGGGGGCGCGCACATGACCTGGTTCGCAACGGGGTCAAAGTGAACGCCAGTGGAGACGTGGAAGATATCGACACTTCCGTCGGCCTCGAGCAGCTTGAGGAACTCGACGCTCTCGTCAACGGTTATGCCGTCGCCTTCGGGCCAGCCCTCTTCAACACTGAAGCGGTACTCAATGAGGAAATCCTCGCCGACAGCGTCGCGGATGCGGCGCAGGCACTCGATGGTGAAGCGGCAGCGGTTTTCAAGACTTCCGCCGTATTCGTCCGTGCGATGGTTGGTGTGGCGGGAGCGGAACTGGTCCTGGATATGGGCGTGGCCGCCGTGGATCAGAACGCCGTCGAGGCCGAGCTTTTTGGCCTGAACGCAGCACTTGACGAAGTCGTCATATGTACGCTCGATCTGCTCCTTTGTCATCTCGGGCACGACGGTGCCGTCGGGACGGACATACTCGCTGGGACTGAACGTCGGGAGAACGTCATCGCCGCGGTCGAACATACCGCTGTGATCAAACTCGGTGAAGATGAGCGTGTCGTACTGATGGCAGCGGCGGACAAGAAACTCTATGCTCTTGTCGGACTCCATCGACAGTCCGAAATCGGGACCGCCCTGTCCCGGAGGGCCGAAGCCGCGCGGGCTGTAAAAGTCAAGGCGCTTTCCGCCGTAACCGGCGTTGTGGCGGTTAACGGGGTGGTCGCCGGTTATCACGCGGGCAGAGCCGCCGCGCGCCAGCGCTTCATAATACTCGATGTTGGCTTTGTGCAGATAATAGCCGGTGTTGTCCTCGGGACCATAGCCGAGAGGCGCTGTTATCATGCGGTTCTTAAATACCTTGCCGCGGACGATGAGCGGCTTTGACAGGTTCGGATATCTTGCCTGCATTACATTCTCTCCTTTGGAATCGAAATTGTTCAGCGGCGCTTTCTGCGGATGAATTTTTTACCCTCCGCTTCACGCGCGTAATATACATTGAACTTGATGTCATTGAATCTGAAGCTGACTACAAGGAATATTACTATCAGCGCGATCACTATGACCGGCAGAACGCCCTTTGGCAGAGCATCCACGGCCCAATTGTCGTTGACGCCTATCGCCCGGATCCTGCCCGCGTCAAAGCTGACGTCTCCGGCGGCGATATAATCCGCAACGGCTTCGCTCAGGCTCATTCCCGCGGGTTCATACTCCGTTTCGGCCGAAAAGCCCCAGCCGCCGGAGAGCATATGCTCCGTGGCCGCAAGGGTTATTACGGTATCCTCGTCGTCCGGCAGGACGGACCGCCCGTCGGACAGCTCGAGCCGGTAGATGCGCTCGCCCGGATTGGCGGAGCCGTCATAGATCAGCTTCATTCCGGACAATTGCGGAAACCCTCCGAAATCGGAGACCGCCCTGTCGATCGTATCGCTCTTTCTGTCAACAGTTATGTGCGAAAGCGCACCCTCGATCAGCTGGCACAGCTGCGCCGCGCTGACCTGAGCGACGGCAAGTTCCCGGTCGTCGGAAAAGACGGACCGGATATCGCCGTATGTGACCACGTTTGCGGGGAAATCCGCCGCAAGATCGCCGCTGTTTACGATGGCAGCGTCGGCGCCGAGGCTGTACCGGACGGCGTCCGCCGCATATGAGCCAAGGTCACACTCCGAACTGCCGGCAACAGTCCAGTCAGTGGATGACAGGGACGCGCCGACGGGTCCTGCCGTGTCGCTTTCCTCCCACGCGGCAAGCGCGAGAAAGGAAAGCAGGCACACGGCAAGCACAAACGCTGATATATATTTGAGTGTTGTATGCTTCATGACTCTCTGTGATTATTTTTCCGGAAGTCCGTTGGTCTCCCTCACGTAATGGCATGCCACAAAGTGCTCCGGCTCTATTTCTTCATAGGTCGGCATTTCGGAAAGGCACTTATCCTTGGCATAGGGGCAGCGGTTTGCAAAGCGGCATCCCGGCTTGGGATTGACAGGGCTGGTAAGCTCGCCCTGCATGATGATGCGCTTTCTCTCGCTGTGCAGTGAGGGAACGGGGATCGCGGAGAGCAGGCCCTTGGTGTAGGGGTGGTAGGGATGTTCAAAAAGGGTCTTGGACGGGCATTTCTCGACCATCGAGCCAACGTACATGACGAGGATGTCGTCGGAAATATGCTTGACGACGGAAAGGTCATGCGTGACAAAGATATAGGTCAGGCCCTGCTGTTCCTGGAGGTCCTGCAAAAGGTTCAGGACCTGAGCCTGGATCGAGACGTCCAGCGCGGAGACCGGCTCGTCGCAGACAATGAGCTTAGGATCCAGCGCCAGAGCGCAGGCGATGCCGACGCGCTGACGGCGTCCGCCGTCCAGCTCGTGCGGATAGGAATACGCATAGCGGCGGGCGATGCCGACGGTGTCCATCAGCTCGAACACGCGCTTTTTCAGCTCGTCCCTTGATTTATAGATATGATAGGTCTTGAGCGGATCGGCGATCAGCTCATAAATGCAGTAACGGGGGTTGAGGGAGGAATAGGGATCCTGGAAGATGATCTGCATCTCCTTCTGGAGCTCGCGGCGGCGGCGTCCCTTTGCCTGCGTTA
>CAKSWM010000151.1 GCA_934511545.1 uncultured Oscillospiraceae bacterium
GCCCTCCGATTTCGTCTGCTATGCCCTGTTCCTGTCCTCCGCCGCTTCCGACTTCATAACCGGCGCCAACTGCGACTGCTCCGGCGGCTACCTCACCTGCTGATCTTGTAAAGGAGATGATGGCTGCAATGCCGATCAAAAACATCCTCATCGCCGGCGGCGGAATGATGGGCAAAAACATTGCCTTCGTTTTCACGTCCAACCCTGAGTTTCAGGTCGCCGTTTACGACCTCTACCAGACCGACGTTTACGCCGGGATACGCACCAACTGCGCGCAGCTTCTTGAAAAGGGCGTCATAACCGAGCAGGAGCTCGGGGAGCGCCTGTCCCGCATCAGCTTCACGACCGATCTTGAAAGCGATCTCATAAAGAACGCCGACCTCGTTGTCGAGGCCGTTTTCGAGGACATGGCGATCAAACAGGAGACCTTCGCAAAACTGGAGGCGCGCTGCCGCAGGGATACCATCTTCTGCACGAACTCTTCCGTCATGAGTCCGTCCCAGATCTCCGCAAAACTCGAGCACCGCGAGCGCTTTGTCGGAACTCATTTCTGGAACCCCGGCCACCTCATCCCGCTGGTCGAGGTCATCAAGTCCGACGCTACCAGCGACGAGACCGCAACCACCGTCATGGAGGTCCTTGCCTCCGTCGGCAAGAAGCCTGTCCTCTGCAAAAAGGATGTTCCCGGCTTCATCGCGAACCGTATGCAGCACGCTCTCTGGCGCGAGGCTATTTCCATCGTCGAGCACGGCATCGCAGATGCAAAGACCGTTGACGACGCCGTCAAATACAGCTTCGGCCTGCGCCTGCCCCAGCTCGGCCCGCTCGAAAACGCGGACATGGTCGGAACCGACCTGACCTACAACATCCACGACTACATTCTCCGTGACCTTGAGGACAGCCACAGTCCCTCTCCCCTGCTCAAGCAGCTGCGCGACGAGGGCAAGATCGGCTTCAAGACCGGAGAGGGCTTCCAGAAGTGGACCGAAGAAGAGGTCAAGCAGTCCAATGCCGACCTCAACGAATACCTTATTCGCATGCTCTACGGCAAATAAGCCGTTTTCCTTAAGCAGAGAAACCACACAAGAAACATTTAATTTTGGAGGTAATTATTCATGGGCAAGAAAGTTTTTGTTGACCTGACCCACCCCTTCGGAGCCGAAATTCCCCGCTGGCCCTATTTTGACAAGCCCGTCATCGACAACACCCACACGATGGCAAAGGGCGGCGTTCTGACCCAGAGCATCAAGTGCACCATGCACACCGGCACCCACTGCGACGCTCCCCGTCACGTCATGGAGTATGAATTCGACGGTCGCCGCGCCCGTTACACCCACGAGATGCCCGTTGACGCCTACACCGGCGAAGCCGTCGTTCTGAAGATCGACATCGAGCCCTGGGGCCTCATCACCGACAAGCATCTCGACGCCGCCTGCGAAAAGTACGGCATCAACCAGGCCGACCTCGAGGGCAAGATCATCTGCCTGAACACCGGCATGCACCGCCTGTTCGACGACAGCAAGGCTTATTATCACTATGCCGCCGGCACCGGCGTTGAGGCCGGCAAATGGTTCGTCAAGAACAAGGTAAAGTGCGTTGCCATGGACTCCCAGGCTCTTGACCACCCCCTGCACACCGCCATGGGCAACAACGGCATGACCCGCATGAATCTGCTGGGCGCCACCGGCAAGCCCATCACCGAGGAGTACAAGGAGCTGTTCGGCGAGGAAGCCTACGCCAAGTTCGACAAGTTCGAGTACATCCGCATCTTCGGTCAGGAAGCATATGACGAGCTTTACGGCGATCTGGAGAACATCGGCGTCTGGGGCACCTGGGAGCCCTGCCACAAGGAAATGCTCGGCCACGGCATCGTCGGCGTCGAGAACCTCGGCGGCGATCTGGACATGATCCCGGCCGGCACCTGGTTCCGCTTCAACTGCTTCCCCCTCCGCTGGTACATGGGCGACGGTTCCATGGCCCGCTGCGTTGCCGAGATCGACGAGGACCTGCTCGTGAAGGGCGTTCCCGAGCGCACCTATGCCTACGGCGGCACCGGCTACGGCTTCTCCGAGGGCAACGGCGACAGCGGTCTTGAGTACATGCAGAAGCTCTTCAGCCGCAACAAATAATTTTTATCGAAGCACACATTTTTGGGGGCGTTTGACATAAGCGCCCCCTTTTCCAAAGCTATTCAAGAAAGGCGTGTCAAAAATGGCAGATCTCAAGAACAAGAGAATAATCACCGTTGCGACCACCGGCGCATGGCCCACCAAGGAAAACACCCCCAATGTTCCCATCGAGCCCGCCGAGATCGCCGAAGAAATCTATAACTGCTGGAAAGAAGGTGCTGCCGTCGCACATATCCACTGCCGCGACGACGAGGGCAAGGCAGCAATGAAGTTCGAGAAGTTTGAGGAAGTCGTGACCCTCATGCGCACCAAGTATTCCGACTGCGACATCATCCTCAACATCACCACCTCCGGCGGCGTCAACCTGCTCGAGGAGGACCGCATCCGTCCCTTCTATGAGCTCAAGCCCGAGATGGCCTCCTATGACTGCGGCACCATGAACTGGCAGAACACCACCATTTTCGAGAATAACCCCATGTTCCTCGAAAAGCTCGGCAAGCTCATGCAGGAAGTCAACGTCAAGCCCGAGATCGAGGCTTTTGACCCCGGTATGATCTACAACGCCGGATACTACCTCAAGAAGGGCATCCTCAAAGCGCCGCTGCACTTCCAGTTCTGCATGGGCTGCGCCGGCGGCATCACCGCCACCACCAAGAACCTGGTCTTTATGAAGGGCGTTATGGACGAAGTCGCTCCCGGCAGCACCTGGAGCGCGTTCGGCGTCGGCCACGGCGCGATGGAGATCATGTATGCCGCTATCGCAATGGGCGGCAACATCCGCGTCGGCATGGAGGACAATGTCCTCTATAAGAAGGGTCAGCTTGCCGAGAGCAACATGCAGTTTGTCGCTCGCGCAAAACGCGTTATCGAAGAGTTCGGCTGCGAGGCCGCCACTCCCGACGAGGCCCGCCAGATCCTCGGCCTCAAATAAGCACTGTTTTTTAATGTATGAAAAGGGCTTCGGAGACAACTTCTCCGAAGCCCTTTTTTATATATGTATCCGTGTTCAGCCTCCGGACCTCCATTGCCGTGCCAATGGCGTTTGCCTTGCTTTATGCACAGAGTCGGCCGCCGCACAAAGGCCAATTATTTGTGCATATATTACAACAAAAAATCCTTTAATCAAAGAGTTATAAATTATATTGACCAATTTAGATAAATCGACGAAAATCAAAAACCGTTTGTGAAGCTCTCATACATTTTGCAGCTTTGTTTGTGCAGCGGTAATAATGTTTCAGATTTTCTTTTATGATAATATATCCGTGAACAATGCTGTATAGTGCACTTCGCCAAAACCGAAGAGCTCCGGCGGCGTCCTTCGGTTTACAGACATCCTCGGCATTGCCGGACCATGCGGCAATGCTGCGCCGTGTGTTCAGCCAAAACTTTCGTATACAAACACTGTCTCACAATTCAGACCGAAAGGAGAAAATATGAAAGAGATCATCACTGTCGACGTTACCCGCATCGGACATGAGCTTGGCGTTCCCGAGGTGGAGTTCACTCCCCCTGTCCCCGGCGCAAAGCCGATGATGCAGCAGATCTGGAGCGCCGAATGGGTCGAAAAGACCATCGACGCGCTCAAAAAGTATAAGGAAGAGGGGGCCAGAGTATCCCTGTTCGGACATCTGGATACATGGGTCTGCATGGCGATAACGGACGCGCTCCAGCCCGAATGCGAGTGCTTCTTCTCAACTCCGAACCACGACCCCGAGGATACCTTCACGGACCTGCCGATCTATGAAGTAAAGTACGGTACGCCGGACCCCGCTCTTAAATACCGGCACAACGTCCGCGAGGATGGCGACTTCCTTTTCGTGGACTTCGACATTGACGAGAGCATCGACTGGAACTACCTCGTCACCGACGTTGTCAGGGATCTCACCATTCCCGACATTCCGGAGGGCAGGATCCTGTGCGCATATTCTTCCGCCAAATATCCCCTGCAATGGGTGGTTCTGAACAATTACGCAAAGAAGTGCAGAGCCCTGTTCTGCGCCGGACATACCGATCCCGAATATCGCTGCGCGATCCCCGGCGATT
>CAKSWM010000152.1 GCA_934511545.1 uncultured Oscillospiraceae bacterium
GTTCCAACACCTTGCGCGCATCTCCTATCACGTGGTGGTCGGTTTTGACGTTTTTGTCGATCTCGGCGCGGTCGATGTCTATATGAACGATCTTTGCCTGACTTGCAAAGGTATCCGGGTCCGTTGCAACGCGGTCGGAGAACCGGCAGCCGATCGCTATCAGCAGGTCACATTCGGACGAAGCGAGGTTCGAACAGCGTGAGCCGTGCATTCCGATCATGCCCGTCAGAAGAGGATGGTCCCCCGGTATCGCGCCGCCGCCCATAATCGTCGTGGCCGTTGGGATGCCCAGTGTCTCGACAAAGCGCCGGAATTCGGGCACCGCTCCCTTGGAGCGGATGACGCCGCCGCCGACGAGCACCAGCGGGCGCTCGCACTCCTCTATCATGTCCAGAAGGATGCGGATGTCGTTTGAGTCCGCTTTCGGGTCGCTCAGATCATGCGATGATCTGCGGCGCATCGCCGCGAGCCGGCCATGATTGGCATGTTCCTCAAGAGGGAGATACTCATAATCCGCCGTTGCGGAGGTCACGTTCTTCACAAGGTCGATAAGCACGGGCCCCGGACGTCCGCTGCGGGCTATCGCAAAAGCCTCTCTGACAATATCCGCAAGCTCATTGACGTCCTTGACAAGATAGTTGCACTTTGTGATAGGCATCGTGATGCCGGTTATATCGACCTCCTGAAAGGAGTCCTTGCCGATCAGGTTTTCGCTGACGTTGCAGGTTATGAACACAACGGGCGAGGAATCCATATAGGCTGTCGCGATTCCGGTCACGAGATTTGTCGCGCCGGGACCCGAGGTCGCAAAGCACACGCCGACCTTACCGGTGCTTCGGGCATATCCGTCCGCCGCATGGGAAGCGCCCTGCTCATGCGCCGTCAGGATATGAGTGATGCGGTCCTGATAATCGTACAGTGCGTCGTATACATTGAGTATCGTGCCGCCGGGATACCCGAAAACGGTGTCTACCCGCTGCTCGATAAGTGTTTCAATGAGTATCTGTGCGCCTGTCATTTTCATGTCTTTCCCTCCCGAGAGTTAAAAAATAAAGCCTGCGGCTAAAGTAGCCACAGGCTTTTGCTTACAACGAATTGAAGTTTTCTCTTCAGTCCCTGTTATGCTCAGCTTTTCAGGCATTACCTTTAGCACTATTCTCTACCGCACTTACTACGATAAGAATAATGCCAATAATAATAACAAGGCCGAGACTGAAGTTCATGTTAAGAAATACCTTCTTCTGATTTCGATTCCTTTTGCAGTATTTATGTAACTGAGCGCAGAATAACATATTGTTTAAAGGAATGCAAGCACATTTTCCAAGTCGTATCGATATTTGTAGGATATGTGTAAATTAAAGCGTTATGCGGCAGCGCCGCCGTTAAAATCACGCAAGCAGATCAAACATCGTGTCAAGATTTTCCTGGGAATACTCGACCTCGGAAGAATACATTCTCACTGTCTCTATCTGATCTGAAAGACCGAATACTCCGGTCTCCGTAAACCGCATCGCGCCCAGTTCGTATATGAGCCTTGTCCCGAGAAGCGCAAACGCCGCCTTACCCCCGACGTCTCCGTCATAGAGCGCGGTCATAAAGTGGCGATAGATGAAATACACAAGAAGCTGTTCATACTCATGCTCCCGTCCCTTCATGGCTTCGTTGAACGCGGCATAATCGATCCTTCCCGCATTCTGCCGCAGCTGTTCAAGCATCTCCGTCCACCTCCCGTCGAGCCGCTCAAGAGCAAGGAACTCCGGTATCCATTCCCCGATCGGACCGTCGGGCTCAATCGCGGCGCACATCGTCAGGACCTGCTCCGCGCGGCTGTGTAGCGGCAGTTCTCTGTTCTGCAAAACCGCTATGACCCGGTCCCGAAGCGCAAGGAGTTCCGCTTCCCCGCTGTCCGGCGTCCCGTCCGCCGCGCCCTCCGCGATCAGCCTGACGGCACTTCGCCTCTCAAGGATGAGCCGGGCCGCCGTCTCACAGCACAATCCCAGCCCAAGCTCCGTCCTGTCGGACAGAAACGTTCTGAAGCGCGGATGGACCGTGCATATCTCGCAGAGCATGTCCTCCCCTCCGTGAAGTATAAGCTCGCAGAGGTTATCGCCGTTCAGGAAAGGGCAGCGCCCATCCTTTCCTAGGATAAAGTGAGCCTCTTCCCCGCATTCTATGCCGCTGCGCAGGCGCCTGCCCAGTTCGCCTTCAACGGCGCCGTATTTTTTCATGGTCTCCGCGTCGATATCGATCTCCCAGCCTATGCAGCAGTTGTGCTTACATGCCGATGCGGAGCATCTGAATTCCGTATAGTAATCGGGGTAAACAAGCATTTTGCCGCCTCCGTCACAATTGATTTCATTTTTTGACTTTTGCCGTGTCAATCCGGTCATACAGCGCGCCCTTTCCGCCCGCACGCTCCCGCTTTTCGGCTTTGAATTGTATCACATTTTCGGCGATCTGAAAACATCATTAAAATATTAAAACGACGCTTGCAATATTTACATGCTTTCTGCCGGAATATAAGTTCTTTTCAGGGACAGAATACACTCGGGACAACAAAGTCCGACAAATTATAAAAGGAGAACTCAAAATGTCTAAGAACAGCAATAATCTTGTCAACCCCAACGCACGCGAGGCCATGGACCGCTTCAAGATGGAAGCTGCCAGCGAAGTCGGCGTTAACCTGACCAACGGTTATAACGGTGATCTGACTTCCCGTCAGGCCGGCTCTGTCGGCGGCCAGATGGTCAAGAAGATGATCGAAGCTTACGAGAACAACATCAAGTAAATTTCCCATAAGCAAATAAAGAAAAGATCCGGACCGAGGCTCACAGCCCCGGCCCGGATTTTTAAGTTTTCAATGTCTTTGATGACACGCTCTTTCCCGGTCATTCATACAGCGCCACAAACTCCTCAAGGCATAGGCCGTTTTCCATGATGTACTGCGCGGCCTCCGTTCCGACGTAGCGGAAGTGCCAGGGCTCAAACATTATCTTTGTCATGTCCTGCTTATCCTCCGGATAGCGAAGAATAAACCCGTATTCCCAGCAGTGCTCATACATCCATTTGGAAAGCTCCGTATCTGCGAGCGATTCATTCATATACTGATAATACCCGTCCACTATATCCGCGGAAAGGCCTAACTGATGCTCGCTCGTTCCGGGTATGGCAACGATACGCGCCGCCGCTTCCCTGCTTCCCGTCTGGTTGACCTTGTTGTTGAACAGATACTGCTGTGTCGCATATGAGCGATAGGACGACGACACGACTACTGTAAGTCCAGCGTCTCTCGCGCCGTTAATAAAGCTTTGCAGCGCGTCCGCCGCCCGTGAGTCAAAGTACTGTCCGCCCTCGAGCATCGTAAGCTCCGGCTCATAGTCGCTTTCAAGCAGCCGGTCAGTGTTTACCAGCCTGTACTGCCAACCGGTTATATCTATATCCGGCGGGGCCGGCGTCGGTTCAGGCGTAGGCTCCGGCGTTGCCTCGGGTTCAGGCTCCTGCATCGGCAGCTCCTCGGTCGGAGCAGGCATTTCCGGCGAAGGCGTCGGTGCCTCAGACGGAGCCTGCGTCTGCATTATCTCCGGTTCGTTTTCCGGCTCCGTATATCCGGCGCGCTTTACGACCATCACAAGAAGGCAGAGCACAAGCGCCGCGAGAAGAGCCATTGAAGCAGTTTTCTTTATCCGCAATCATCTCACCCCGGAGACAGAATACCACGCCGGGAAAAAACTTTCAACACTATTTGATTTTCATGCAGCGCATCGCATTCAATATCGCTATGACGGAAACGCCGACATCCGCGAAAACAGCCAGCCACATATTGGCACAGTTCAGCGCCGCCAGCACAAGCACTATCGCCTTGACAGCCAGCGCAAACACAATATTCTGGCGCACGATACGCATCGTTTTCCGAGCTATCCTGATCGCAATGGCAATACCCGTCGGCTTATCGTCCATCAGTACGACGTCCGCCGCCTCTATCGCTGCGTCGGAGCCCAGCGCGCCCATCGCAATGCCTATATCCGCACGGGTAAGCACCGGCGCATCATTGATGCCGTCGCCGACGAAAGCGAGGCTCTCGCCCGGCCTTTTGCTTTCGAGCATGGTTTCAACGCGCTGTACCTTGTCTGCGGGAAGAAGCTCCGCGTGGTATTCGTCGATGCCCAGCGT
>CAKSWM010000153.1 GCA_934511545.1 uncultured Oscillospiraceae bacterium
TGAGAGCAATGTACAATGCATATTACGGCATTGCTTCCCCCAGCCCGAGCAGCCCGGCGGATGCGTCGGACCGCCCGTCCGGCGGCCCGGACACGAGCCCTGCGCCGATACCGGACCGCAGCGCAACGAGCGTATATCTCTGCTTTGAGGGCCTGCCGGACGAACAGATAGTAAAGGCGCTTTCCTCGCATGGCTATGACGCCGCGTTTTTCCTGACGGCGGAGCAGGTGACGGAGAACGCGGACGCCGTTCGCGCGCTGATCGTGGAGGGTTTTGCCGTCGGCGTCTGGTTCGAGGACGAGACCGGGTATGCGGAGGCTTACGGCGCCATCCTCGAAAGGACGCGCACGGCGACGCTGCTTGTCGCGTCCGACGGGGAAAACGCGGAGGAATGCCGCCGCTTTGCGGAGGAAAACTCGCTTGTATACTGGCAGTGCGGCGTTTCCGCCTCGCCGGAAAAGGACGGAGAGAAGATATCTTCGCCCGCGGCCTTTATCTCTCTTATCGAGCCTGAGCCCGCGCGTGCCGACGTGCTCATAAAGCTGGAGGAGACGGAGATGTCCGCTGTGACGCAGCTGATAAAATATCTTGCACTGAATAAATTCACGGTCGCCCCCGTCAGGGAGACGACCGCTCCGGAGGTTTCATTGAGTGATGCAGAAAAAGAAGCTTAAAGCAGTCGTCCTCGCCGCAGGGAAGGGGACGAGGCTCCATTCCGAGCAATACGACCTGCCGAAGGTCATGCGCATGGCGGCGGGAAAGCCGCTTCTGGGCTATGTGCTGGGGGCGCTGGATTTCATAGCGCCGGAGGATACCATTATAGTGGTCGGATACAAAAAGGATCAGGTCATGTCCGCGTTCGGGGGCTATGCCTTTGCCGAACAGCGCGAGCAGCTCGGCACCGGACACGCCGTCATGGCCGCGTACGGACTTCTGGACGGTTACAACGGGGATGTGCTCGTCTGCTGCGGCGATATGCCGCTTCTGACGCGCGAGAGCTATCTCGGCCTGTGCCGCGAGCATGAGAAAAACGGTGCCGCCTGCACCATCCTGAGCGGAACGAGCTCCGTGCCGCTGCCCTACGGCCGTATAATCCGCGGCGAAAACGGCGGGTTTGAACGCATGGTGGAGGAGCGCGACTGCACGCCGGAGCAGAAGGCGATAGACGAGCTCAACAGCGGCGTTTACATATTCGACGCAGCGACCCTCGGCGGCGTCCTTTCGGAACTGCGAAGCGACAACTCACAGGGCGAATACTATCTGACCGACGCGCCGGCGCTGATACGCGAGAAGGGCGGCCGGGTCTGCGTCTATAAACGGGATCTGGGGCTTGAGATAATCGGCGTCAACACACCGGAGCAGCTGGCCGAGACGGAGAGGATAATCGAGACACGGCGTGCCGGAAGAGAGAAGGAGCAGAGTTGAGAGAGCTGGCGGATCTTTTCCTGACATTCGCGCGCATCGGCGGCCTGACCTTCGGCGGGGGCTATGCAATGCTTCCCATACTCCAGCGCGAGGTCGTTGAAAAAAAGCACTGGGCGAGCGACGAAGAGCTTGCCGATTACTATGCTATTGGTCAGTGCACACCCGGCGTTATCGCGGTCAACACGGCGACCTTTATCGGCTATAACAGGCGCGGAGTCATCGGCGGTATCGTCGCAACGCTCGGGGTCGTGTTTCCCTCTCTTGTGATAATAACCCTGCTCGCGGCGCTGATCTCAAACTTTGCCGACCTTGCCGTTGTGAAAAACGCCTTCGCGGGGATACGCGTCTGCGTCTGCGTGCTGATATTCAACGCGGTGCTGAAGCTGCTCAAGAGCTCGGTCATAGACGCGGCGACCTTTGTTATCTTTGCCGCGGTGACGGTACTTGTCTGCATCACGGACCTTTCACCGGTCGTTTTCGTGCTGGCCTCCGCCGTCTGCGGAATAGTGATAACGGCCGTAAAACAGAAGGGGGGCGCAGAGAAGTGATCTATCTGCGTCTGTTCTGGGAGTTTTTCAAGACGGGGCTTTTCTCCATCGGCGGCGGCCTTGCAACGCTTCCGTTTCTGAGCGATATGGCAAACACGACCGGCTGGTTCACTCAGGCCCAGCTTGCCGATATGGTGGCGGTATCGGAATCCACGCCCGGCCCGATCGGCGTCAATATGGCGACCTATGTCGGCTTCACGATCGGAGGCATTCCCGGCGCGGTCATCGCGACCGTGGGGCTCATAACCTCTCCCGTGATAATTATTATGGTGATAGCCCTTTTTCTGAAGAGCTTCCGCAATAACCGTTTTGTTTCTGCGGCGTTTTACGGTCTGCGTCCGGCCTCGAGCGGGCTTATAGCGGCGGCGGGCCTTTCCGTCTGCGGCATAGCGCTGCTGAACATGGACGCGGGGTTCGGTCCCGCGCTGTTCAACTGGCGCGCGCTGGCGCTGGCGGCCGTGCTGCTCGTGCTGACGAGATATGTAAAGCCGACCAGAAAGCTGCACCCGGTATTTTTCATTCTGTTCTCTGCCGTCGTCGGCATAGTGTTCAGATTTGCCGGCGCGTGACATGAAGGAGAGAGACAGATAATGAGCATATATGACGAATACCGCCGTAAAACACGGACGCCGGAGGAAGCCGTAAAGGTGGTAAAGTCCGGCGACTGGGTGGATTATACCCTCTCGCTCGGCTTTCCGACGCTGCTGGACGAAGCTCTCGCAAAGCGCCGGGACGAGCTGACGGATGTGAAGCTGCGCGGCAATCTTATCTTCGGCCCGATCCAGGTCGTCGAGTGCGACCCGGAACGGGAGCATTTCATTTATAACAGCTGGCATTGCTCCGCCTATGAGCGCAAGCTCTGCGACAGGGGACTGTGTAATTATATCCCGATGATCTTCCGCAACTATACGCCGTATTACAAGCATTTTCTGAAAGTCAACGTCGCGATGGTGAGCGTCGCGCCGATGGACAGACACGGATATTTTAATCTGTCCTGCTCCGTTGGGGGCGCGCTCGGCGTTCTGGAGGCCGCGGATATCGTTATCGTCGAGGTGAACGAGCATCTTCCGCGGGTCCTCGGCGGCTTTGACGAGTGCGTGCATATTTCGGATGTGGATTTCATCGTCGAGGGAGAGCATGCGCCGCTTATCGAGATGAAGTCCTCCGCTCCGTCGCCGGAGGATATCAGGATAGCCGAGAGCATCATTCCGTATCTGGTGGACGGCGCGACGATACAGCTCGGCATCGGCGGTATGCCGGACGCCATCGGCACGCTGATAGCGCAGTCCGATCTTCGGGACCTCGGCATGCATACGGAGCTCTGCTCCAACGGATACTTTGAACTGTACAAGGCCGGAAAGCTGACGAACTCCCGCAAGCAGCTCCACCGCAACAAGGGCGTCACCGGAATAATCCTCGGAACGCGCGAGCTGTATGACTGGGTGGACGACAACCCCGGTGTTATAGGCTGCCCGCTGCAATATGTCAACGAGCCGGGCATCATAACGCAGATGGACAACATGGTCTCGATCAACAGCTGCATCGCCGTTGACCTGTATGGACAGATATGTTCGGAGAGCTCCGGTTCGCGCCAGATAAGCGGAACGGGCGGACAGCTTGATTTTCTGACGGGCGCGTCCATGTCGCGCGGAGGCAAGGCGTTTATCTGCATGACGAGTACATACGTTGACCCGCAGGGCGTGCGCCGGTCGAACATCGTGCCGCATTTTGCCGGAGATATAGTCACCGTGCCGCGCAGCCAGGCGTATTTCGTTGCAACGGAGTATGGTATCGTGAATCTCGAGGGACTGACGACCTGGGAACGGGCCGAGAGCCTGATCTCCATCGCGCACCCTGACTTCCGCGACGAGCTGATACGCTGCGCCGAACAGCAGAAGATCTGGATAAAAGGGAATAAATAAGAAAAAGCAGAGACGGTTCACGTCTCTGCTTTTTTGCTGTATAGGGGCTCAATCAACGCCGGTCATAGTATTGTCCCATGGACGATAGCCGTGCCACATTTCACCGATCGGGTCGATCTCCATTCCCTTAGCCTTCATGGATTTCCAACCAATATCATAAACAATATCGAGAAGACGGCATATCTCCTTGCCGTAATCAGTCAGCAGGTATTCAACATGAGGAGGTATTTCGGGGTATGCGCGGCGTTCGATTATTCCGTCCTG
>CAKSWM010000154.1 GCA_934511545.1 uncultured Oscillospiraceae bacterium
GAAAAATATAGTCGGGTATGTGCCGCAGCAGGACATCGTATATGACAGACTCACGCTATGGGATATGCTCATGTACGCTGCGGAGCTCAGAATGCCTTCGGACACTTCAAAGGCTGAATATGAGGCTCAGGTCCGGCACGTCATCGAAACGGTAGAACTGACGGGACATGAAAAGTCGATGATAAGCAGCCTGTCCGGGGGACAGAAAAAGCGTGCAAGCATAGCCGTAGAGCTTCTGAGCGACCCCAGTCTCTTTTTCCTTGATGAACCGACCAGCGGCCTTGACCCGGGAACAGAGCGCAATCTTATGCATACGCTGAAAAACATGACACGTGATGGCAAGACGGTGATCCTTGTTACTCACAATACGCTCAATCTTCACCTCTGTGATAAGATCATATTCCTTGGGCGCGGAGGAAGTCTCTGCTTCTGCGGATCTCCGAACGAAGCTTTGAGCTTTTTCGGCGTTGAAAGTCTGGTTGATGTTTACTCCATGCTTGATGCGGACACTGAGACATGGAGAAGAAAATTCTCGCAGTACCGCATAAGAAAAGAAAAAACGCCGCAGCGCGCCACGGCTGCTTCACCGCTGAATAACTCGAAGCGGCACAAGGCGCTTTTTCCGCAGCTTAGGATCCTGTGCAGGCGGTATCTTAAGCTGATTACGAATGACAGACAGCGTATGATCCTCCTTTTTGCACAGGCGGTCCTTCTGGCGGTGCTTATCTGGCTCGTAGCGGACGGAGAGCAGTTTGCCGAGTTCAAGATAACCAAGGCGCTGGCCTTTGCGCTGGCCTGCTCCGCTTTTTGGATAGGGGTTCTCAATGCAATCCAGGAGATATGCAAGGAGCGCGTTATACTCAAGCGCGAATATGCCTCGTCAATGAGCTTGGGGGCTTATATCCTGTCAAAATTCTCCGTATTGAGCCTTTTCTGCCTTGTGCAGTCCCTGCTTCTGAGCGGAACATTTTCCCTGCTGGTGGGACTGCCGGATCAGGGCGTTGCAATGCCGCCGTTTTTTGAGTACTTCATAACCACTTATCTGTGTATGCTCTCGGCAATGGGTATGGGGCTGTTTGTCTCCGCTCTGTTTGACAACCCGGACAGAGCCATGACCGTTGCGCCGATACTGCTGATGCCGCAGATACTCTTTTCCGGACTGGCCTTTGAGCTGAGCGGCGCCGTTGAGAAGATCTCCGCAGTTGTCACATGCCGCTGGGCAGTGGAAGCATACGGCACATCTGCGGACCTGAACACACTGCTTGAGGCAAGCTGTGCGGATAATCCGATGCTGACGTTTGAACCGGATCCGTTCTTTGAGTTCACGTCGGAGCATATGCTGAAGGCCTGGGGAATACTCATCATAAGCGTAGTTGTGTTTTATATTCTGAGCTATTTTACAACGAAGCTCACTCTAAGAAAGTGAAAACAGAGGTAACAACATGTCCACGCCCATATATACCTTTGCCGCGTGTTCTGACAAGGGCACTGTAAGGCAAAACAATGAGGACAACTTTTTCATACAGGGGCAGGCGCCGATGCCGACGGCGGCTTCCGACCATTACAGCACTTTTTCAGCTAATCTCAGCGAGGGTGTTGCGGCCGTTTTTGACGGTATGGGCGGTGAAGCTTACGGCGCAAGTGCCTCTTCCCTGCTCGCACGCCTGCTGGCCAGCAATCCGCAGGCTGTGCTCAGGGCCGGTGATCGTGCCGTGCCTCAGTATGTCGAGCGCGCAAACACGCTTGTTTGCGAAATGCAGAAAGAGAAAAAGGCGCGTATCGGTTCTACCATGACAATAGCATCCGTGACATCAGACAGCGTTACCGTTTATAACCTCGGCGACAGCCCTGCATATCTCTTTTCGGGGAGCTCGCTCAAAAAGCTTTCGCGTGACCACACCGTTGCCCAGCAGCTGGTGAATCTCGGAATCCTGTCACCGGAACAGGCGGCGTCAGACAACCGCCGCCATCAGCTGACACAGCATATCGGCGTCGACCCGTCGGAAATGGCTTTGAGCGCGCACAACAGCGGCGCTTTTCCGTTCGGACCGGGCGACTGCCTTCTTCTTTGCAGCGACGGTGTCACAGAAGGACTGAGCGAGAGCGATATAGCAAAAATACTCTCCGCCGGAACGACCGCGGAGCGGCTCGCTTCGACCATAGTCGATTGCGCCATAAGAGGCGGAAGCAGAGACAACGTAACGGCTGTTGTCGTAAAGGCGGCCGGTGCCCCATACGATCACGCCTACGAGGCGGAGCCGACTATTGACAACGGCATAAACCCGGTGTTTGCTTCATCTGAGAAAAAGAAACTGAGCAATGTCAAAACCGCGATCCTTTGGACTTTATGTATTCTGCTTTCCTTTGGCATAGGCATGCTTTTGCCGCTTATACTCGAGCTATTATGATCCTGGAGGCCGGAACATGGATATCAGCTGTTTTACCCCGCTGTGGGGAAATTGGGAGATCGACGCTCTGATAGGACAGGGCAGCTACGGCAAAGTGTATCGAGCAAAACGGACGGAATTCGATAAGACATATTATTCGGCCGTCAAACACATTTCTGTACCCTCTTCACAGAATGAGGTCGACTCTCTTTTTGCGGATGGCGTTGTAAACGACACTCAATCGCTTCAGGCATATTACGATAATCTCCTTCAGAGACTGATGCGCGAGATAGACATAAATGTCAGTTTGAAGGGGCATACGAACATCGTCTCATATGAAGACCATATGGTCATTCCGCGCAGGGACGGGCCCGGATTTGACGTGTTTATACGAATGGAACTTCTGACGCCTCTCCCGCAGCTGCTGCAGCAGAAGCCGATAACCGAAAACGAAGTGCGGAAGCTTGGCGCGGATATCTGTTCCGCGCTGGAGGTAATGGCCAAATACAACATCCTTCACCGCGATATAAAGCCCAGCAATATTTTCGTCAGCAGCAGCGGAGAATATAAAATCGGGGATTTCGGTGTCTCCAGAACTATGGATTCAGCCGCAAACGGCGTCACTATGGCAGGAACCCTCAACTATATGGCGCCCGAACTCAACCGAGGACAGAATGTCAGCCTCAAGTCGGATATGTATTCTCTCGGGCTTGTCCTGTACAGGCTCTGCAATGCTAACAGAGCCCCCTTCGTTCCTCTTCCTCCCGCACCTGCAACAGCCGATATGATGGAAGCTTCCAATGCGGCGCGGTTCAGCGGCCGCCCGCTGCCCGCACCGGCATATGCTTCTCCGGAGCTGGCGTCCATAATACTCAAGACCTGCGATTTTTACCCGGAAAACAGATTCGCAAACGCAAGTGAGCTCAAAAGAGCGCTTCTCGGAGGTCCGGTTCCTGTCACGCCGCCCCGGCAGGATATTCCTGGTCAGCAAAAATCAAAGAAGTGGATGATCCCGGTCGTCATAGCAAGCATCGCAATCGTAGGGCTCATTGCGGCAATAATACTTATTCTGGCTAACGCGGACCGTAAGAAGGACTCGGATACTCAGAATTTTTACGGCCAATTGACATCAGACGTTGAAAAAGCCGCTGCTTCAAAAACGCCGCAGGAAACACCCGAAGCTTCTCCTGCAAATAACTGCGGTCTTGAAGAGTCCGCGGCCGATTTTGTGGCGATCAGTTCGGGGATCGGCCAGACGCTTGATCCCGATGAGCCGTATTACGATGTCCGTCTGCCGCAGTTTGTCGAAAATTCGTCCGGCGCGGCGGAACTCAATGAACGTATACTTGACGACTTTTCATATGTCATAACCCCGGACAGCTATTCCGATCCGATGATAGAGGTCATATCATATGAACTGGTCAGAAATGGAGATGTATGCGCCGTTGTGATATCGGAAACCTATGCGGAAAGAAACGATTCGACCGTACCTTCCAGCACGTTCCATTCGCCCTACAACTCGTATGTAACGGCGTATTATTTCGACGAGAAAACGGGAGAATGTATTTCAGGTGCAGACTATGCCGCCGCATGCGGTTTTTCCGAAAGTGAAATAACCGACGCGTACTATTCGCAGTTTTCCGTCTCCAATATGAGATTTGACGATATTCAGTTTTATATCAGAAGCGGCGGTGATCTGGTGTTCGGCGGATATATGGACATGGTTCACAACATAAACGCATCATTCCATGATTATGC
>CAKSWM010000155.1 GCA_934511545.1 uncultured Oscillospiraceae bacterium
GCAGACTGGGCAGCCTGATAATGGAGTGCGCGGACGGGAACCGGGTCGCCGCGGGCGGTGCGCTTGCGGTCGACCGCGAGGGTTTTGCGCGCGCCGTTACGGAAAAGATAAAAAACCACCCGAATATAACAGTCGTAGAGCGGGAAGCCGGGGAGATACCCGGCGGAGAGGTCATAATCGCTTCCGGGCCGCTGACCAGCGACGCCCTGGCGGACCGTATAGCAGAGATTTGCCCGAATTCCGATCTGCATTTTTACGATGCCGCCGCACCGATCGTCACGCTTGAGAGCGTTGATATGGACAGCGCCTTTTTCGCTTCGCGTTATGATAAGGGAACTCCTGACTATGTCAATTGCCCTATGAACGAAGAGGAATACAAGGCGTTTCGGGAAGAACTCGTTAACGCCAGACAGGCGGAGGTCCACGGGTTTGACGACGCCGGCGTTTTTGAGGGCTGTATGCCGATAGAGGTAATGGCCCGGCGCGGAGAGGACACGATGCGCTATGGGCCGATGAAGCCCGTGGGACTGCGGGACCCGCGGACCGGGAAAGAGAATTACGCCGTGGTCCAGCTCCGGCGCGATAACGCGGAAGGCTCGATATATAATATCGTCGGATTTCAGACGCATCTTGCGTTTCCCGAACAGCGCCGCGTTTTCTCCATGATACCCGCGCTGAAAAACGCCGAGTTCGTCCGGTACGGAGTCATGCACCGCAACACATATCTTAACAGTCCGGGACTGCTTGACAGATATTACAGACTGAAAAGTATGCCGAGGATAAGCTTTGCCGGTCAGATGACGGGTGTTGAGGGCTATGTCGAGTCCTGTGCGTCCGGCATGCTGGCAGGGGTGGAAACGGCGATGCGGCTTCAGGGGGAGGAACCGGTCAATTTCCCGAAGGAAACGGCGATAGGAGCGCTCGGGCTCTATATTTCAGAAGGGAGCGTCGCGGATTTCCAGCCCATGAATATCAATTTCGGAATAATCGCACCCCTTGGATACAAGGTCCGGGGGAAGAAAAATAAAAACGCAGAGATATCCAAAAGAGCGCTCGAGATCATAGACGCTCTTGCTGAGCGCCTGCGGTTCGGGGAAAGGGGCATGGATCATGAGGATAATAATTGACGCCATGGGCGGAGATAACGCGCCCGAAGCCATTGTCAAGGGAGCGGTCGCCGCGCAGAAGGAATTCGGCGTGGACATAACCCTTGTCGGACGCGAGGAGGACGTTGTGCGCTGTCTGAAAGACGAGGGCGTTTCCGCTGACGGACAGACCATAACCGTCGTAAATGCGACGGAGGTCATCACGATGGAGGATGACCCCAGCACGGCGACGCGCCGCAAAAAGGACAGCTCAATGACGGTCGCGCTTAATATTCTCAGGGACGGAGAAGGAGACGCGGTGGTCTCGGCCGGAAGCACCGGTGCGCTGCTCACCGGA
Source organism: uncultured Oscillospiraceae bacterium (assembly GCA_934511545.1). Lineage (GTDB taxonomy): Bacteria > Bacillota > Clostridia > Oscillospirales > Oscillospiraceae > CAKSXP01. Next base: position 1,444 of record CAKSWM010000155.1, read on the forward strand.
GCAACGCTGATAGTAAAGCGTATCCGCGGCATCAGGCGCGCTGCGATGGCTCCGGTTTTCCCGAACGGAGGCAAGGGCGCGATGCTCATCGACTGCGGAGCCAATGTTGAGTGCACAAAGGAATATCTGCTCCAGTTTGCATACATGGGAAGTTTTTACTGCGAGAAGATACTTGGCATCGAAAGGCCCCGTGTCGGCCTGCTCAATGTCGGGACCGAAGAAACCAAGGGCACGGCTCTTCAGAAAGAGACACATGCGCTGCTCACCGAGGAAGCCGCACAGGGCAGAGTCAATTTCATAGGCAATATCGAGGCGCGTGAACTGCTTTCCGGTGCGGTTGACGTTCTGGTGACGGACGGTTTTTCCGGAAACGTCATGCTGAAATCCATTGAAGGCGCCGTCAGCTTTATAATGAAGAACATAAAGGGCCTGTTTATGAAGAACCTGCGCACAAAGCTCGCGGCGGTACTGGTAAAGAGCGATATATCTTCCCTGAAAACTTCGCTTGATGTAAACGAGATCGGAGGCACCGCCATGCTCGGAATATGCAAGCCTGTTATCAAGGCTCACGGAAGCTCCGACGCACGTTCCATACGCAGTGCCATATGCCAGGCGATCGCTTTCCGAAATGCCGGGGTTATCGACGCAATAGCCGAAAACATAGAGTATATGAAAATTTCAGGCAATTGAAAGAAGTATTAGACAATCTGCTGAAACACATTTAACTACTTGACGTTTTTAAAATATCTGCTAATATCTTATTGCGTAATAAAGACATGAACGGAGACGAGTTGTATGATTTTTGAAAAGGTTCGTGAGCTTATCTGCACACAGTTTGCCGTTGACGAGGACACTGTGACGGAGGATACCGCGTTTATTGACGACCTTGGCGCCGATTCGCTGGATGTCGTGGAGCTCACGATGGCCATGGAAGAGGAGTTCGGTATCCCTGAAGTTCCGGAAGAGGATCTTAAGACTATCGTAACTGTCGGTGACCTTATCACCTATGTCGAAAGCGCCATGGCGTGCTGATTATTCTGGGACGGAACTTCGGCTCCGTCCCGTTGCGTATCTAATATACATATTATTGAGTGCGGCAGTAAGAGAGGGTTTGAAAAATGCGCGAGCTTCAGAACAGACTTGAGTATAAATTTAATAACGCTGCGCTTCTCGAGACGGCCTTGTCTCATTCATCCTATGCCAACGAGAGCCGCGGCGGAGGAGAGAGCAACGAGCGTCTTGAGTTTCTCGGCGACTCTATTCTCGGCATGGTCGTTGCGGAGCACCTGTACCTCACATATCCGGACATGCCGGAGGGCCGTATGACCAAGCTTCGCGCGGAACTCGTCTGCGAACAGAGCCTTTATGGGGTCGCCAAAAAGATGGAGTTCGGCCGCAGTCTCCGGCTTGGAAAGGGCGAGGAGCATACCGGCGGACGGACAAGGCCGTCGATACTTGCGGACTGCGTTGAAGCTGTTATTGCCGCAATGTATCTCGACGGAGGCATGGATGTGGCAAAACAGTTCATCCATAAGCACATCCTTGATAATCTCGACAGGGGTGCTGCAAAACGCGTAATTGATTATAAAACGGCTCTTCAGGAACTGATACAAAAGAAAAGCGACCAGAGCCTGGCCTATCACATACTTTTTGAAAGCGGTCCAGACCACTGCAAGGAGTTTACGGCGGATGTTTGTCTCAACGGAAACCGGATCGGCCGCGGAACAGGCAGGACCAAAAAAGAGGCAGAGCAATCCGCTGCCCGGCAGGCTCTGGAGGAATTGAACAAGTGAGTGCCAGAAATCAAATCATTCCGGTATTTATTCCGCATCTGGGCTGCCCGCATGACTGCGTTTTCTGTAATCAGAAACGCATTTCGGGCAGCCTTTTGCCTGCCGGTCCGGAGGATGTTGAGAGAGAGATCGAAGAAGCGCTGAAAAAGCTGGCGGGAAAAAACACGCCGCAGCTTGCGTTTTACGGCGGCAGTTTCACCGCTATCCCCGCGGAAGAACAGGAAGCGCTTCTCCGCGCCGCGGGGCCTTACATGGAAAGAGGGCTCATTTCGGGCATACGGCTTTCGACGAGACCGGATGCGATAGACGGCACTGTGCTTGACAGGCTGTCATTTTACGGAGTGGATACGATAGAGCTTGGCGCACAGTCGATGATCGACGATGTCCTGTGGCGGTCCGGAAGGGGTCATAAGGCCGGGGATACCGTGAGAGCCTCTGCGCTTATAAAAGAGCGCGGGTTTCATCTGGCGCTTCAGATGATGACCGGTCTTCCCGGCAGCACAGCGGAGAAGGATATAGAGTCCGCGAAACGGATCGCCTCGCTCATGCCCGACGGCGTGCGGATATACCCGACTGTCATTATAAAGGACACGGAGCTCTATGATATGTGGATAAGGGGCGAATATCCTGAGCACACGGTTGAGCAGGCGGTGGAAACATGTTCCGAGATCGTTCCGATATTTGACGGCGAGGGGATAAGCATTATTAGGATCGGACTTAATCCGACGGACGACCTTTCGGCGGGCAGTGCCGTCGCCGGCGCATACCACCCCGCGCTCGGAGAGCTTGTCAAAAGCCGCATAATGCTGAAGAAAGCGCTTGCCGTCCTCGGGCGGAGCTCCGGACGGGGAGTGGTTCTCGGCGTGCACCCGTCCGAGATATCAC
>CAKSWM010000156.1 GCA_934511545.1 uncultured Oscillospiraceae bacterium
GAGCTTGACAGTGCCTTCAACATCGTTAACGCGAACAACACAGGCCTGAATGGTATCGCCGACCTTGACGACATCCTCTATCTTGACGTCGGGATCGTCGGTGAACTCGGACACTGGAATGTAGCCGGAATGCTTAGTGCCCAGATCAACGCTTATTTCGGTGTTGGTGATAGCGGCAACTATGCCGGTAACAGTGTCTCCGTTATATATCGTCTTGATAGAATCTTCAAGCAATTCGTCAAAAGTCTTTTCCGAGTCGGGCTTTTCGACTGCGGGCACTTCAGCGACGGGCTCCTCCTGTGCGGGTATTTCTACCTCTGCTGCCGCTTCGGCAGTTTCAGCCGCGGGGGCCTCTGTAATTTCCTTCTGGGTTTCGATTTCTTCGATCTTGATTTCGTCGCTCATCTGTTGTTTTACCTCCTTTATAATCCACGCCGGAGCTGACGCGCCGGCGGTGATACCGATCGTATCAAACCCGCGAAGCACGGAAATATCGAGTTCGGACGCATTCTCGATAAACTGAACGCAGGCACAATTTTCTCTGCAAATCTCTGCCAGATGAAGGCTGTTTGCGCTGTGTCTGCCGCCAATAACTACCATTGCGCCGCATTTCTGCGATAGTTCCAATGCTTCTTTTTGTCGGGTGAACGTAGCACCACATATTGTATCAAACAAAACTGCGTTTGTACATATTTTTTTTATTAATTTTTCGCAAAGGATCAATACCGATTGCGTCTGAGTCGTCTGAAAAACAACGGTGATCGGCAGATCCTGACGTCCGGGAATTTCCGTCAGCCATTTTTCAAGCTCTTCGGCCGAGGAAAACACATGCGCATTGGCACACCAGCCGCAGATTGCCTCCACCTCCGGATGGCTTTTTTCGCCGATTATTATGACTTCTCTCCCGTCTGACGCCGCATCGGAAACCAGCTTGTGGATATGAGAAACCTTTGGACAGGTACAGTCAACTATCTCGCAGCCCTTGTCCTTAAGCTGTTCAACAGCGTCTTTTCCAACTCCGTGTGAGCGGATAATAACTCTTGCGTTTTCAGGTATCTCTTCCACTGAGCCCGCCGTCAGAAGTCCTTTTTTCTCGAGCCTGTTCACAACATCTCTGTTATGAATGAGTTCCCCGAGACACCAGCACGCTCTGCCCTCCTCAAGCGCCTGCTCGGTCATCTTTACCGCGCGGCTGACTCCGAAGCAGAACCCGGCGCTCTTAGCGGTGATCAGCTTAGTCATTTGCTCTTCCTCCGAGGGCATTTATACGCTCCATCAGCTCTTCCGACCTGTGCTCAAGCTCTTCCCTGCCTAGTTTTTCGATATAATACACCTCTCCGATATGTATTTCGATGCGGTGAAACGGTTTCTTCTTTCTCGGTATATTGACCGGTATAACAGGCACGCCGAGTTTGGAGGCAAGCGATACAGCGCCCCTCTTTGCAGCTCCGCCGTCCTCGGAACTGACACGGGTGCCTTCCGGGAACATCATAACGCGCTCGCCGCCTTTAAGGTACTTCATAGCGCTTCTTATCGCCCCAATATCCGTTTCCCCGCGCTTGACAAAGAAAACGCCGCACTTGGCAAGTATCCACCCCAAGACCGGGCGCTTTGAAAGCTCATACTTTGCCATGAAGTGTATCATTCTCTTTCTTCCAAAGGCGAATGCGATCAGCAGCGGATCGATAAGCGACGAATGATTGGCGCAGATTATGCAGGCTTCATCGACAATATGCTCTCTTCCATAGACTCTGTATGGCCACAGAACGTGAAAGATCGGCCATAGAATAGCGTAAACGATTTTATATCCGGTAGTCATTTCCTGCGTCTCTCCTCTATCAGGCCGCAGAGCTTATCTATCCCCTCCTGCAAGGTCATGCCGGAGTTATCGATCAAAACAGCATCGTCGGCCGGTCTCAGCGGAGCGGTCTCGCGCTCCGTGTCCTGCTTATCACGGTATGCCAGATCGGCAAGAACATCATCAAAGCTGCTTGCGTCGCCCTTTTCCTTCAATTCGTTATATCTCCTCCTGGCGCGTTCCTCGATCGTCGCCGTCAGGAAGATTTTAAGCTCAGCGTCCGGCATAACGACAGTGCCGATATCGCGTCCGTCCATAACAACATTGGAGTGTCTGGCAATATCTCTCTGCATTTCCAGCAGATAGGCACGGACCGCCGGCATCGCAGAAACATCGGATGCATATATCGAACTCGTCGGAGTCCTTATCTCCTCGGACACGTTCTCGCCCCAGAGAAACATGCACTGCACTCCGTTTATATGCTTTATCTCTATCTCAAGCTCAGGAAGCAGGGCTTTGACCGCGGCCGCATCCTTGGATGATACTCCCCGTTTCTGTGCGGCCAGTCCGACTGTCCGGTAAATGGCTCCGGTATCGACATATGTGAATCCCATCCTGGCCGCAACACCCTTTGCCAAAGAGCTTTTTCCCGCGCCCGAAGGCCCATCGATAGCTACTCTTATCAGTTTGTTTTCCATTGAAACTCTCCGTAAATTACTATATTAGAACGCGCTCTCCCGCTTTTCGTCCCGTAGACCAGGCGATCTGCAAATTGAAACCGCCCGTATATGCGTCCACATCAAGAACTTCTCCGGCAAAATATAGGCCGTCAACCAGTCTGGACTGCATGGTCCTGGGATCTATTTCCTTTACATCGACCCCCCCGGATGTAACGATGGCTTCGTCTATCGGGCGCGTACCTGAAATACTTACGGGAAAAGCCTTGAGAAGCTTTACCAAGCCGATCCTCTGTTCGCGTGTTATTGAATGGACCTTTACCCGCGGATCTATTCCGGACATTTTTACAATAACGGGTATCAGCTTTTTGGGCAGCAGATCGTTCAGAGAATTGATAAAGTCGCTGTTATGATACTTCTCGAAATCGGAAATGACCCGCCTGTCCAAAGCCGCCTCATCAAGAGCCGGTTTAAGATCTATCAATATCCTGTAATTCCGTTCGCCGAAATGCCGCATATGCGCAGATGCGGAGAGAACAAGAGGTCCGGAAACGCCGAAGTGAGTAAACAGCAACTCTCCGAAATCGGAATATATCTCCTTTTCATCCTCAAGTACCGTCATTGACACATTGCGCAGGGACAACCCCATCAGCTCACGACATGTCGAGCCCTTTTCCGTAAGCGGGACAAGAGACGCCGCCGGCTCAATTATACTGTGTCCCGCAGCTCTTGCAAATCTGTACCCATCTCCGGCGGAACCGGTTTTGGAATAAGAACACCCTCCCGTGCAGACGATGACCGCATCACAGGATATATCGCCGGCATCCGTATTTATTCCCGTGACACGTCCGTCTTCGATCTGGATCCGCTTTGCCGCCGTTCTTATTACCAGGACTCCGGCGGCATCCAGCGTCCTTTCAAAAACGGCCGCCACATCGTTTGCATTATCAGAAACGGGAAAAACGCGATTTCCTCTTTCCGTTTTTGTGGCCAGACCCTTTTCCTCAAAAAAGGCGATAACATCCGCCGGCGAAAAAGAATTGAGCGAGCTGTATAGAAACTTCGAGTTTCTCGGCACATTCTTAATAAAATCGCGGATCTCGCAGTTGTTGGTTATATTGCACCGGCCCTTGCCGGTTATCCTGAGCTTTCTTCCAAGGAACTTGTTCGGCTCGAGGATCACAACGGAGAGGCCCCTCTCTCCAGCTGTCAGCGCAGCCATCATCCCGGCAGCGCCGCCGCCGATAACGGCAACATCAGTTTTCCGGGGTGGTTTCATAGACGTCATAGTCAGACCATATCCCTTCAAGTTTTCTGAACGTCTCGCTCAGCGACTCGCTGTGTCTTATTCCGATCGAAACTATCAGGGCGTTGATAAGGCTCATCGGAGCGACGAGCGAGTCGAGGAAAGACACCATATCGCTTTTTGCAAACAGGTTGATATCGGCAAGCTCAACGAACGGCGAGCCCGGTCCGTCGGTCAGTCCGATAACGGTTGCACCAGTTGATTTTGCAAACTGCATTGCCTTTACGGTACGGCTGGAATACCGGGGATAGCTTATCCCGATAAAAACATCTCCTTCACCTATGCGAAATATCTGCTCATAAACTTCGCTGACCGAG